>JAKVCH010000479.1 GCA_022447485.1 Polyangiaceae bacterium
CGGAAGACCCCACCGAGGGTGAGCTGCGTAGCTGGATTGGTGACTTGGCCGAGGTGGAGCAGGCTGAGTTAGTTGCACTGATGTGGCTCGGTCGAGGAGACGATTCTGCCGACCATTTTTCCGACTTAGTCGAAAAGGCCTTGGCCTCGAACACAACGAGGACAGAGTCGTATCTTCTCGGCGATCCTCTTTTCGGCGAGTTGATCGAAGAAGGCGTCGATGCTCTCGGCCTGGCCTTGCCAGAGCCAGGCGAAGCCGTTTGACTACATCAACCTAGTACTGCCTACCGCGCGTCGAGCCCGCACCTTCTGAGGTTCCGCGGCTTCGGTTCGAAATCGGCTTGGCCTCCGGGCCAATTTTTCTCATTGGCCTGGTGATTTGTTCGGAATCTGACCATAGTGCCAGAGGTCCCCCGATCCGCTTTCCGTCACCGACAGAGCGGGGTAAGAGCCTCAGTCCTTCAGGAGTCTTCCATGTCGCAACACCGTCCTTCTTTCTTAACAACTAAGTCATTTGATCGATTCTCCTTCGGGCGACGCCTTCTGGGTGTCGGGGGGCTTGCCCTCGTCTCCCTTGCCTGTGAATCGTTTCCGTCCTTCGAAAACCAAACTGGTGCAGCCAGTTTCTCAGACCCAGATTCTCGCGGAGCGGGTCCGACTCCAGAACAGAGTCAAGGCGGAGGCATTGAATTAGCCAATGACGCGGCTGGGATGGGCGGAGCTGTCGCCATGAATGCGACGATGCGCGTTTGCGGCAACTCAGTTTTTGAGCTTGGTGAGCTCTGCGATGACGGGAATACCGAAGATGGCGATGGTTGTGATTCAACCTGCACCCAAGTCGATCCTGATTATTATTGTGGTGAGGCGGGCGAAGACTGTGTTCGCGTGGTGATCTGTGGCGATGGCGTCATCCAAGGGACCGAGGCCTGCGATGACCGGAATACCAACGATGGCGATGGCTGTAGTGCAGACTGCCGCACTGTAGACACCGAGCGTTATGAATGTATCAAGCCTGGTGAGCTCTGCCTCCTCAAGTCGATTTGCGGGAATGGTACCCGCGAACGAGGCGAACAATGTGACGATAATAACCTACTACCGAATGACGGCTGCTCCGAGAATTGCGAGCAGGCTCCCGGCTACTTCTGCGTTCCTGGCCAGACTTGCCTCATTGAGTCGTGCGGAGACGGGGTGCGCACTCCCGACGAAGTCTGTGATGACGGCGTTTTAGCGGCGAACCTGGATGGCTGTGACGACACCACCTGCACCGTGCGAACCGGCTGGGAATGTTCTTCCTCCGGCTGTCGGCCGGAGTGTGGAGATGGCCTCTTGCGGGGGAATGAGGCTTGCGACGACGACAATCGCGAAAGTGGCGACGGTTGCTCGGCTGCCTGCACGATTGAAACTCCCCGCTGGTCCTGCACAACTCAAGGCGATAACCCAAGCGTTTGTACCGATACGTATGTTTGTGGCAATAATCGCCGCGATCCAGGCGAGGTCTGCGACCTAAGCGCGGGCGATACTGACTGCTACGAGAGCACTCACCCATTGGCCTGCCAAGGGTTTCGCTTGCCCTCGATCCCAGCCGCTGTTTGCGGCAATGGCACCCTCGATTATCTTGAAGAATGCGACGACGATCAGGCCCAGGCGTCGCCCCAAGACGTCAGTTTTCCTGGCTGCTCGGCGTGTACAATTACTGATTCAGCTATCTGGGATTGTCCCGTCGCGGGCCGATGCATTCAAAAGTCGAATTGCGGTGATGGCGTTCTCCAGCTGGGCGAATCCTGCGATATTCTCGGTCTAGGAAGCACCCTAAGTCACGCAGGGTGCAGCGACCAGTGTGAGACCACCCCTGGCTGGTTCTGCACAACGGCGGCAGATCCTGCGAATGCGGCGAGCTCCACGTGTATCGAGCCAAGTTGCGGGAATGGAGAAAAAGAAGGCCTCGAGCAATGTGATGATGGCAGCTCGTCTACCGAAGAAGATGGCTGCTCGAATCTTTGCCAGGTCGATCAGGGCTGGGCTTGCGTCACCGATGGTTCTGGATTGAGTTCTTGCCAGCCGATCTGTGGCAATGGTGAGGTCGATGGCGCAGAGCAATGCGACAACGGTAATACGGGGGTCGGCTGTGTGAATTGTCGACTCCTGCCGGGGTGGGATTGCTCGACCGGTACCTGCATCGAGACGGTCTGTGGCAATGGCGACGGAAGCTCTCGAGCTGCCGCCATCGCTGCCGCTGAAGCAGGCGAGGGTTGTGACGACGCAAACCAAATTGCCGGTGATGGATGTGGGCCTACTTGCCAGCTCGAACCGGCTGTCACCGTAGGAACGAACCCTGTCGTGGCTAGCACCTGCGGAGACGGCATGGTGACAGGCGCCGAAGAATGCGACGACGGCAACAGTGAGAGCGGCGATGGTTGCTCGGGTGTGGGCGCTGCAGCGGGAGCTTGTCGTGAAGAGCCAGGCTGGGTGTGCGACGAGAGTGGTGACTTGCCTGCATCGATTCAGATGAAGATGCGCTTTCGCGACTTCAAAGGGAATGGCGTTCCAGGTGGACATCCCCATTTCAAGAATATCGAGCTCTACGCATTGGCTCCTTTGGCGACAGGTCTCGACTTAGGCGTCACGGGTGCCGTGTGCGATACGACGAATAGCGGCTATGCTGGGTCAACCGATACTTGCGCCAGGCTCGACGCAGAGGGGAAGCCCACGCTCGCGCCGGGCTTACACCCGAGCATTAATCCGGATCCCTCAACTTACGTGCGCAATATTTTGAGCGATGCTCAGCATGCTGAGGCTTTCAAACTATGGTTTCGCGACACAAACGCGACCGGCGTTGCCGATCTGAACCCAACCGACACCGTAAATTGCCCGAATTACGTCGGTCCCGGTGGAAACGTCAGTTCGATGGCGAACTGCTTTGCACCGGTCTTGGGCTATGGGGCGAGCGACACGCCGAGAGCTGTCGATATGTGTCCGTTCCCGTCGCGAGATGGAAACGGAGCGACATGTGCGGCGACCGAAGCTGCTGGTGAGGTCTACTCGTTGACGTTGGCCAAGCAAAGTGGAGCGACTTATCAATACTCCAATAGTTATTACTACCCGGGTGGTAATGTCGCCGAAAATATTGGCTCGGGAGCGGCTCCGGTGGTGGCAGAAAGGGGCTTCGGTTTTTCTGAGTGGCGAGGGGTTAATAATGGTTCACCATTTTATCGACCCGAACAAGCAAATTGGAGCTTCACCAC
>JAKVCH010000048.1 GCA_022447485.1 Polyangiaceae bacterium
CGGGTTGCTGGGGGAGCTTGTTGGGGGTGGACTGACTGGCACAATTGAATTCTCTATAAATTAAGCAGATCGGAATCTGATCTTCCGCTTTTACGCCGGATTCCGGCCAGGCGTTTCGGTGAAGAGTTTTGAAACTACGGGTAAGGCTCTAAATTTCTTGCCTATTCGCGATCAGCCGGCCATCCTGCTACATGAAATCCGTTATGAGTCAGACTCTTCCTCTTCGTGGCGCCGTCAACCCATCATCGAGCGAGCAGGGTACCAATCCGGGATCTTTCGCTCGCGCTCCTGATATTGGTGGAGCTCGATCCTTTTCGTCGCCCGACACGCCTGGCATGCCCGCGCCCAGTGAGAAGACTGCCTGGGACTTCTTACCAGAGGGCTGGGTGCGAGATGGTGAGTTTGCTAAAGCCCCTGAAGGGTTCGAGCCGGTCACACAGCTAGAGTTTGCTCGACTTGGCTTGGTCACTCCGGAGATGGAGAAGGTCGCCCAGCGTGAGCCCCACTTAACCGCGCCCCAGGTGCGAGATGAAGTTGCTTCGGGGCGCATGATCATTCCCGCGAATATTGTCCACAAGAAGTACAAGCTGGAGCCCATGTGTATTGGTCGAGCAGGCAAGACCAAAGTGAATGCCAACATGGGGGCATCACCGGTTTCATCCGGGACTGATGAGGAGATTGAGAAGCTTCAATGGGCTGAGCGTTGGGGAGCTGATACCGTGATGGATTTATCTACCGGTGGCGATCTTGATGCCACTCGCCAGGCAATCTTGCGGAACTCTACGGTGCCAATCGGTACAGTGCCTATTTATTCAATGATTATCGGCAAGAAGATTGAAGACCTTGACGCTGATATCGTCAAAGAAACTCTTCTGCACCAAGCCAAGCAGGGCGTGGATTACTTCACGATTCACGCCGGCGTGATGAGGCGCCATTTGCCTTTGATCAAGGAGCGCTTGATTGGAATTGTCAGTCGGGGCGGGTCCTTGCTCGGTAAGTGGATGCTGCACCACCAGCAGGAAAATCTGATGTACCAAATCTTCGACGAGATTTGCGATATCATGCGTCAGTACGACGTATCTTTTTCCCTGGGAGACGGCCTGCGCCCCGGTGGTTTAGCGGATGCCAGCGACGCAGCTCAGTTGGGTGAGCTAGCGGTACTCGGGGAGCTCACCGAGCGCGCTTGGCGTCGTGGTTGTCAGGTCATGGTTGAAGGCCCGGGACATATGCCATTCGATCAAATTGAGTACAATATGAAGCTGCAGCGTACTCTCTGTCATGGTGCACCTTTTTATGTACTCGGACCTCTCGTTACAGATATATTCCCGGGTTACGATCACATCACAAGCTGCGTAGGGGCTACGGCAGCTGGGTTCCATGGTGCCAGCATGCTCTGCTACGTCACTCCAAAAGAGCACCTTGGCTTACCCAAGAAAGATGATGTGAAGCAGGGTTGCATTGCCTATAAAATCTCCGCCCATGCAGCAGATGTTGCCCTGGGAATCCCCGGAACGCGCGACCGTGACGATGAGCTAACAAAAGCTCGAGCTGCGTTGAATTGGGAGAAGCATTTTGAGCTGTCTTTCGATCCAGATACGGCCCGCGCCTATCATGATGAAGACTTAGACGTAGATACAGACTTTTGCGCGATGTGCGGTCACGACTGGTGCTCAGTTCGCATCTCGAAAGAAATCAACGAATTTAACTCAGGTAAAGCTGCCGGCTTTGAACGAGAAAAAGTGGCCAAGTCCGCTGCCCTCACAGAAGAACAGCGTGAAATTTTAGAGAAGCGTGGCGTGCTCTCACCGGAAGAAATCCACCGCCTAGCTTCGAAGACCAAAAAAGGAGTTGGTGCACAGGACCAACAAGCTGCCTGTCACTCGGATTATGCGACTCCAGAGACAGCGAAGCGCCTCCAAGAACAATTGGTTCAGTTGCGCGTAAACCCTGACTCTTCGACGGCTGCTGAGTAGGTCTTCTAGGGAAGCGCGCCTGGCTGTTGACCCAATTGAGCCTGAAATGAGTCGCTAACGGTGCGGCTTGTGTTTTTTTCTTTTCGACCATAGTCCCCAAATATGGTGAAGAAGAAATCGATTTTGGGCGCGGCAGTTGTTTCTGCTGCTATGACATTCGCTTCCTCTGCTTCGGCGCTCGATACCGTCGACAAGGGGACTATGTACTTGGGAGTGGAGCGTTTGGTGGCGCTTGGTATTGAAACGGCTGGTTCGACGAACTTTGGTATGACGATTCTGCCCAATCGTACGCAGATGAATTTCCAGTTTGCTCGAGTCGGTTTTGATTATTTTGTGATCAACGGCTTATCGATTGGCGGTACGGCGGGCATGCAGTTTGCCACTCAGGGGAGTAGCAGTGCCTTCGCATTCGTGCCCCGCGTTGGCTATGCTTTTGCTTTGAGCCGGAAAATTGATTTCTGGCCTCGAGGTGGCTTCGGTATTCTTGGAGCAGGGGGGAATGCTCGGGCCTACATGCCCCTGGAGGCTATGTTCAACTGGAAGTTTAGTGACCCGCTCTATATGCAATTCGGCGGGACCGTAGACTTTTCGTTCGGGAATAGAACCGTTTTCGGTCTCGGTGGTGCAGCCGGTTTGACTTTGAACTTTGAGAGTATCTTGCGCTGAGAGCGTTTTCTTTCGTGAATGAAAAGGCCAGCCATTGCTGGCCTTTCTACTTTCTGACGGCAGTCCTCAGTGAATGGGCTTTAAGCCTTGCTCGTCCATGGCTTGCTCTAAAACTTTTTCCCGTTCTTCGGGAGAGAGCGCATCGAGCTCCTCTGGAGTGAGGGCACGAGGTAATCGATAGTTGCCCTCCAACCAGTTCAACAGATCGACTTTTTTACAGCGAGCGGAGCAAAAAGGCCTAAACTCGAAGTCGTCAGCAACTTCCTCTTCTTTCCCGCACATGGGGCAACGAATCTTCACGCCAAAAGTAGAGCACGGGCGCTTCAGAGAGCAAGGGCGCTTGGAGAGACTTTGCAGGAAAGAGGTGATTATTTTTGTAATATGGTAGCTGAATTTGAGTGGCTACACCCGAATTTGAAGCACAGAAGGAGACGGCGCCAGTCAGTTCGCCTGAGCCCCTAATCAGCGATGCTCTTTCAGACGCGAAGAGCTCTTCGAAGTCACTCAAGACCGGAAGTTGGGTGTCTTCGACTTATTTTGCTGAAGGCTTTCCCTACGCCATCGTCAACAATCTAGCGGAGGTTTTATTTAAAGACCTAGGTGCGAGTCTAGGTGCAATCGGCCTCACGTCTCTCTTTCATCTACCTTGGAATATCAAGTTTTTGTGGGCCCATTGGTTGGATACCTATGAGACGAAAAGACGTTGGATGATTGTCCTGCAAATCATCCTCGGCCTTCTCTTGTTGCTCTTAAGCATGGGGGCAGACTCAAGCTACTCGTTGGGACTGATCTCTTGCATTTTTCTGGCTCTCGCTTTTTTTTCCGCGACCAACGATATCGCGATTGATGGCTTCTACATGGAAGCTTTGCAGGAAAGAGAGCAAGCCTTATTCGTTGGCTTTCGAGCGTTCTGTTATCGACTTGCAAGTAGTTTGGTCAAAGGTCCCTTGATCATTTTGATTGGATTTGTCGGCTGGCGTTGGGGGCTCGCTAGTGCTGCCGGGCTGATGTTTTGCTTGGCAGCTATGCACGCCGCTCTGCTGCCGACTCGTGAAAAGCGGCAGCGACACCTTACTGAGGGGCTACAGAAAATTTTCTCGCGCCGCCTCGCTCTTCGCCTCGTCCTCCTCGCTTTAGGTGCTTTCGCCTATCTTTCACCGTGGGGCGTGAAGTGGCGCACAAACTTCGTCGAGAGCCTCAGTCAGGTGCCCATTGTGGGCAGCTGGGGAGCCAGCAATTGGATCGCTGTTCTACTTCTCCTCGCCCTTCTCGTCGCTACCTCTCAGCTGAAAAGGCTTGCCGCCTGGGCGAGGGGCAGTGAATCAGAGTTGGGACGCTCGACGGTGGCGCTTCTTGAGCTGCCCCACTTCAAGCGCGTACTGGCCTTTATTATTCTCTTTCGCACTGGAGAGTCATTCCTGCAGAAGATGAAATTACCATTCCTTGCCGAAGTCTATGGGGTAAGTAATCAAGAATACGGTGCGATCAATGGCTTTGGAGGGGTAGTGGCGGCTATGGTTGCCACTTTCTGGGGCGGCTGGATGATCTCTCGCTACGGCCTGAAGAGGTGCTTATGGCCCTTCGTTCTGGCCCAGAACTTATTTAATTTGTTGTACCTGCCTCTGGCTCTCGCCGCCGGGCATCTGACTCATGCTCTGTGGTGGATCGGTGGTGTGATCGCGGTGGAAGAATTCGGAGCCGGCTTGGGCACTGCTGTGTTTATGGTTTATCTCATGCGAGCCTGTGACCCTCGACATAAAGCCGCCCACTTTGCCTTATTTTCGGCTTTGATGAGCTTGAGCTTTACCTTCGCTGGGGCATTTTCTGGCTTTATCGCTGAGGCGATTGGCTTTGCCGGTTATTTTGGTTTTACCGTTCTAGCGACCGTTCCAATGATGCTCCTGGCAGCCCGGGTTCCTCATCTTGAGGAGCGCCCTTAGAAGGAGATGACTCTTCTTAGCTAGGGGCGAGGAGCCCCTGTAGCGTGGAGGGCTGCAGGGCATATTCCTTTCCGCAATAGTCGCAATCAATTTCGATTGCTTTCCCCGCGTCGACCATGTCTTGAATCTCTTTCTTATCAATCGTGGCAATGGCAGCCAGCATCCGACTTTCGGAACACCAGCAATGAAATTCGACAGGGCTTTCATCTGTTTGCGTATACTCCATGCCGTAAAGTAATTCTTCAAGGATCGTCAATGGGGAGAATTGAGGTGTGAGGAACTGCTCGAGCGATTCAAATTCCTCGAGCCGTTGAGCCATCACCGCCAAAGGTCCTTTGCCTATCTCTGGTAGAAGCTGCACCAAAAAACCGCCGGCCTCTAAAACCTCGCCTTGGTCGTTGAGGGTGACCTTCACGGCGACCATGCTATCGACCTGCTCCGATTGCTTCATGTAGGCCATCGCTCCTTGACTCAGGGAGTCGCCCGGTTCGATTCGCACGACACCTTGGTTGACCGAGCCGTTGGGCATAGTCCGCATCATTTGGATCAAGCCCCCATCTCGCAGGTGAAAACTATCGCTGTCAGCTTGGAGAAGACCGCGTGTTTTTCCCTCTGGGGCAGAGTCTGCCACGAGAGTACCCCCGCTCTTGGACTTCACAATGCCTTGGACTCGCAAGTTCGGAGACATGGTTTCGCGGAAGAGCACGGTCAGCAGAAGTAATTCTCCGAGGGCGCGAGCGGCTTCGCCTTGGGCATGCTGTCTTTTGACAATCTCCCGGACAGTGTCGGTCATACGAATCGTGATTGCCCGGAATCCGCCTTCATTGGTAATGGCCCTCAAGGTACAGTCGTGATTGCTCGTTCTTCCTAACTCGAGGCCCGTGGGTGCGCTTGCTGCTGGGGGCTGAGGCGTGTTGGGTTCACTGGGTGCCATTGGATCAACTTAACCACGAACGCGAAGCCCTGCCAGTCGAGAAAGGGGAATTTTCTGGGAAGTCTTTTGTTCTGAAACCAAGCAGCTCCCCTAATTTCCGATGCCTTTGGGGTCATCTTTTCCTTTCGCACAAGGGCTTTCCTTCCAGGTGTGGGAATCGAAGGTCCAGCTTCTGCATCTTAGGTCGTCCCGACCCACGAGCTCGCCCAGATCGTGATTTTTTGCTCTTCGAGAAGATTGCATTTTTTTCAAGCAGGAGCTGGAGTCTGAGCTGAAGAAGGAAAACACTTGCACCCTCAAGCCACGATCGGTCTGATCGACGATCGCGAAGCCCAGGCGACAGAAAGCCTCCAGCACCATCCCTCTCTCGTGCCTGAGAGAGCCTTTCGATGTCTTGGGTCCCGAGGGGGAAGCCTTTGCTCCGGAGCCCACAATCACGGATAAGAATTCCGCTCGCTGTTTTTGGTGATGCACGTGGACTCCGTGCTCGTGACCTGAAAAGTAAAGAGATGAGTGTTGGGTAATGATCTCGTCGAATACCTTCTTCCACGCCTCCCCGCGGCCGAGCGAGAAACCATGCCAGTCGTGGTAGTTCCCAGCACTACCGTGTAGACCATTGCTTTTGTAGGGATGATGTCCCACCGAAATTGTGGCAGAGCGACAGTTCTTCTCGGGGCAGGAGTGGGTGTAGAGACGTCGCAAATTCTCCAGGTTGATCGCCGCTCCAGAGGCCGGATTGAGCTTGCTGGTCGGACAACTGAGTTGGCCTCGGATGAGGCTGCATTGGCGCACGAGGTAATTACTGTCGAAGGCAATGACTCGTAAGTCCTCGTTTTTATACTCCCAAAAATGAGCAGAGCCCCGCACTTGAGCCGGTAGTTCGAGTTGGATAGCTCGATGCAATGCTTGAGCCCGAGCTCTCGAGGGGAAGATGGATCCCCAATCATGATTTCCTTGAATAAAAAATAACTCTTTACCGATCTGTTGAGAAGGGCTGAGCCAATGATGAGTGTATCTTTTCAGGTACTGCAGGTCCGTCTTATCTTTGAGGCCCTGCTCGTAAATATTATCTCCGAGAAAGAAGATAGCTTGGCAGGCGCCCTGGCATTGTTGGCGCACCTTTTCCCCTACTTTGAGCGCATCTGCCGTGGGCTGACCAGTAGCGGAACGAGTGCCCGTATCGCCCAGAAAGACAAAGCGTTTGTTCGGACTGGAGGCACTTAGGTAGCGATGCCAGGTTTGGCCAGATTCAGCGAAGTTTTCGCAGCGAGAGTCAGCGTCTTCCCGCGATAGACCGCTGTTGATGAGATTTTTTCTACAGTTGGGATCGGAAAGGGTGGGGTAGCTTTTCAACGTGGTGCTGAGCGGTGCCTCAGGGAAAGTAAGAATATTTTCGTTCTCAGAACAGCCCAGGACGAAAACGATGAGCAGCCCATACCAGTACGAGAAGGGGAAGTTTCGGCGATTTTCCCGAGAAAATAGATGTGTTTCCAAGGTGTTGATTGATTCTATCGTTTTTTTCCTCAGGCAGAAGCCGCAAGTTTCGTGCTTGGGGTTCACGTAAAAATAGGAAAGGACCCGAGGAGGGGCCTTTCCTATTCCAGATTCCTAATGAATCTCTCTTTGCTTCACGCTGATGGCTTATCGAACGGAAAAGATGCCTTCTTGGCCACCGGGGGGAGTTGCATAAAGTTGAAGGTTGATATGGTAGCGAGGACCCTGGAAGTACTCGAGGACCATCTCATGGTCTCCCTTGGTGAGCTGTACTTTGCCTTTTTTCTGACGCGGCGGGTGTTTACCATCGTTATCAACAACGACTTCTCCGTCGATGATCAGCTTGGCGCCATCATCGCTTGAGATCTTGAATTCCCACTCGCCGGCTTCGGCCACAGAAAAAGAGCCACTGTAGCGAATTGCAAACCACTCAACGTGATCTTCCAATTCAGGAAAACCCTGGGCCCAACTACGAGTGGGAATATCCCATTCGCAGGCGTAAAGGACGCTGACTGGATCAAGGGTGGAATAGTTCGTGGGTAGGCGATTTGTATCCACAGCGAGAGGGTAAACTGTTCCCTCGAAGCAGCCGCTGACGGGCTCTTCGTAACCAAACACGTTGGTGGAAGGTTCTTCGGGTGGCTCAATCTCAACGACCGGCTCAACAACTGGCTCAACAACTGGCTCAACAACTGGCTCAGGGGCTGGAGGCGGAGTCACGGGAGCAGGAGTCACGGGAGCAGGAGTTTCAGCGACAGGTGTTGTCGGTTCAGCGACGGCTGGCTTTGAAGGCTGAGGCTTTTTATTTTCTGCTCGCGGCTTGAATTCAGGCTTTGCGGAGGAGCGGTCTGTTTGTCGTGCTTTGAATTCAGGCTTTGCGGAGGAGCGGTCTGTTTGGGGCGGTCGGGACGCGACTTTCGCCTGTCTCCTTGCGTTTTCTTCGTGGCGAGCTTTGACGAGAGCTTTCTGCTCAAACGCAAACTTTGCTCGTGCTCGGCAAATCCCAGAAACTCGCCCTTCAGAGGAAAATACTTTTCGACCGCCAAAGACGAAGGACTTTTTGAACCCCTTCAACTTGGACTTCTTTTTTGTCAGATAACGTCCCTCAGCCTTGGCGGACCAGGAAAGTCGACCTCGACTTTTTGATTTCTTCGAGCGCCCGCTAAACTTTGCTGATGCGCTGGCAGAAGACTTTTTCTTGGTTTTGGCCTGGGCAGACGAGCTTGATGACTTTTTGGTCGAGGCTTTTGCATCGGCTTGAGCCGATGAGGTGCTCTTCGACTTGACGGAGCCCGAGGACTTGATGGAGCCACTTGCGTGGAATGTGCAGCCGGAGACAGCGAGGCCAAGAGTAAGACAGCTCAGTCCCAGATAGAGTCTGGAGGACCAGGTCCGATTTTGAAGTGTTGAGGAAGTCATAGAGGAGGGAGTTTCTGCTGATTCGGCTGGAAAGCCAAGTCGTGAAAAGGATGGATTTGAATTTGATGGGCGCTTTCGCAATCTTTTTTGGTACGCGCCGTCCTTTCTTTCCTTCCTCCGACAATCTTGGTGGAAATTTCTTTGCTTGTTTTCTCGCTGAGTTGGACGATGACTCAACCTGCTGTCGAGTAGAGCTAGAAAGGACTCGCTGGCCTGCTGCAGGTTGGGTAGCGCTATTGGTTCAGTCTTTTGGAAACGAAGACGCTGGGTATAAAAATTCCACTGGACATAGGTGCAGACTTTGCTCTCATCGGCGGCCCATGAGCGACAGCAATTTGAGTCCTTCTACTTCTACTCTTTCCAGTACAACCGCCGCGCCTCTTTCGGCGCCGGGTGCAGATTACGATCCGCTGCCAGCGATTTGCGCTGAGCTCTCTTTACCTGAAAGTGGAGTCCGTGCTGTTGTGAATATGATGAATGAAGGAGCGACGGTTCCTTTCATTGCTCGCTATAGAAAAGAAGCGACTGGAGGGCTCGATGAAGTTCAGATTCGCGCCATAGGTGAGCGTCGCTCTTATCTTCTTGAGTTAGAGACGCGGCGCCGTTCGATACTCGGGGAGATTCAGAAGCAAGGTAAGTTGACGGATGCTCTGAAAAAGAAGATTGCTTCAACTTCCACAAAAGCCGAATTGGAGGATCTGTATCTACCCTATAAACCGAAGCGTCGAACGCGAGGCATGATCGCGAAAGAAAGAGGGCTAGAGCCCTTGGCTGAGCTAATTTGGCAGCAGGGACTTGAGGGCGAACCAGCGGCTCTTGTGCGTGGATTTATTCAAGCCGAAAAGGAGGTGCCCGATGAAAAGTCGGCTTGGTCAGGGGCGCGAGATATTGTTGCAGAGCGCTTGGCAGAGGATGCTGAAAATAGAAAGCTCGTCCGAACAATGTACCTGGAAGAAGGTGTGTTGCATGTGAATAAGACGAAGTCCTTCGAAGATAAGGTGACGAAGTTCGATAATTACGCCGAATTCAATGAAGCCGTGGCGAATATTGCATCCCATCGCTACTTGGCTGTTCGTCGTGGTGAGACCGAAGGCGTATTGAGAGGAACATTAGAAATTGATGAAGACCGCCTGGTTTCCCAGATCGAGAGAAATTCTCCTTGGACGGAGTCCAGCCCTTGGGGACCGCAGATGAAGCTTGCTTGTCAGGAAGCCACCAAACGTCTTTTGATGCCGACCGCTCAGGTTGATGTGCGTGTTGAGCTAAAAATGCGAGCAGATAAGGAGGCAATTGAAGTCTTCGCTCGCAACCTTCGTGAACTACTCATGGCACCACCTTTAGGCACAAAAGCGGTGTTAGGTATCGATCCTGGTCAAAGGACTGGGTGTAAGTGTGTGATCGTCGACCAGACCGGTAAACTGCTGGCGAATGAGACAATTTATCTCGTTCAAGGCGAGAGCTCTTTGCAGAAGGCCGAGGCAACAATTCTTAGTTTGTGTGGTCAGTATCCGGTGCATGCTGTTGCGGTTGGTAACGGCACTCATGGGCGAGAGACTGAGGCATTTATCAAAAAGCTTCTGTCGAAAGGCGCTTTGCCAGAGGGAGCAGAGAAGCCGTTCTGCATCTCGGTGAGTGAAAGTGGAGCCAGTATCTATTCGGCCTCTGATATTGCCCGAGAAGAGTTTCCCGACCTCGATTTAACGGTTCGAGGGGCTATTAGTATTGCTCGTCGATTGCAAGACCCCTTGGCCGAGCTAGTGAAGCTCGACCCGAAAAGCATTGGAGTGGGTCAGTATCAGCATGATGTTTATCAGAGCTTTCTAGGTAAGAAGCTGGATGAGGTGGTTGAGTCATGCGTGCACGAAGTCGGAGTCGAGTTAAACACGGCGAGTGCACCTCTTTTAGCAAGAGTCTCAGGTCTAGGGACTTCCCTGGCGCGGCGAATTGTTGATTACCGTAATCGTTGTGGCGCCTTTCAGAGCCGCCAGGAGCTACTGAAAGTCACTGGCTTGGGGCCGAGGGCCTTTGAGCAAGCGGCGGGTTTTTTGCGCATTCGTGGAGCGGAGCATCCTTTGGACTCCTCTGCGGTCCATCCAGAGCGTTATCCCCTCATCGAGAAAATTGCGGCTGACCTTCAGGTGCCGGTAGAAAAACTGATCGGGAGTCATGAATTGTTGACTCGCCTCGATCGCAGTCGCTACCTCAGCGAGGATGTCGGTGCTTTTACTCTCGACGATATTTTTAAGGAGCTGCTCAAGCCTGGTCGTGACCCTCGCAAGAGTTTCGAGGCTCCTCAGTTCCGAGATGATGTTAATTCTCTCGAGGACCTCAAGATAGGAATGAGCTTGGAAGGGGTAATCACAAATGTGACTGCTTTCGGCGCATTCGTTGATATTGGAGTGCACCAAGACGGTCTGGTTCATATCTCTCAACTCTGCGATCGCTTCATTAAAGACCCGAGTGAAGTTGCGAAAGTCGGTGAGAAGATTCGAGTCAGAGTTGTGGAGGTAGATTTAGAAAGAAATAGGATTTCTCTTACCGCGCGTTCGGACGAAAAAATCGTACCGGGTGATTCACCTTCAGCGTCAGGTGCTTCGTCTTCGCGAGGTGAGCGGCGCCGTCATTCCGGTGGAAAGAAAGCGGGCTCGGCTGGACGGGCGGGATCGAGAGGTCAGTCTTCCCGGGCTCCCGGCGGTGAGAAGCTGACCCATAATCCTTTTGCAGACGTTTTGAGACGCTCGTAAACGAGGGACGGTGATGGCCGTCCCTTTCGACCAGCGCTAGGTAGGGAGCTCACCTTTGACGAAGAGGCTTCCTACCGGCGATGGTAGATTAGAGGCTGTTCAGAGTTTTGCCTGCCGCCTCGATGGTTTGGTCGATATCTTCCTTTGAGTGAGCGACAGAAAGGAAAGCCGCCTCAAAGGCAGAGGGGGGCCAATAGATACCCTTTGCCAACATTCCCTGGTGGAATGCCGCAAATTTTTCTTTATCGGTTGCCGATGAGTCGATCCAGTTGAGGATGGGACCCTTGGCAAAAAAGAGGGTGATCATGGAACCAACGCGCTGAATGCAGATATCTTCCTTGCTTTGACCAGCGACTTCAACGAGTCCGGCCTCTAATTGGGCTCCCCGTCGTTCTAAGGTGGCATACTCTTCTGCTCCCATGCAGGCGAGTGTGGTCCGTGCGGCAGCGACAGAGAGAGGATTCCCACTCAGAGTGCCGGCTTGATACACGGGGCCCAAGGGAGCGATCTTCTCCATGATATCTCTTCTTCCGCCGTAGACCGCGAGCGGCAAGCCACCGCCGACGACCTTGCCGAAACAACTCAGATCGGGCCTTAGATCATAGAGACCTTGGGCCCCAGCAGGAGAGAGGCGACAGCCTGTCATCACCTCGTCGAAGATAGAAAGCGCACCGTGATCACGGCAAAGTTCAATAATGCTTTCCAGAAAACCAGGTGAGGGGGGTACGCAACCCATATTTCCAACAACTGGCTCCACAATCACTGCGGCAATTTCGGTCCCGCGTTTTTCAAATAATGAGGCCAGGGCACCGATATCATTGTAGGGCAAGGAGAGTGTGTGTTGCACAACCTCTGGGGGAACGCCGGCGGAATCTGGTTCACCGAAGGTCGCTGCCCCGCTCCCGGCTTGTACGAGTAGCCCATCAGAATGGCCGTGGTAGCAACCATCGAATTTGACGATAACCGATCTTCCTGTGTAGCCACGCGCAAGGCGTAAGGCACTCATCGTCGCCTCGGTTCCACTTGATACGCAGCGAATCATCTCCAGGGAGGGGATACGCTGACTGAGCTCTTCTGCTAGTTCGACTTCCGCCAGCGTGGGTGCACCAAAGGAGAGTCCTTGCTCTGCGGCTTGCTGAACAGCCTGAACTACTTTTGGGTGAGCGTGTCCCAGAATGGCTGGCCCCCAGGAGCCAATATAATCGATGTATTCGTTCCCTGCAGTATCGGTAAGTTTGCTGCCCTGGGC
>JAKVCH010000480.1 GCA_022447485.1 Polyangiaceae bacterium
GGGGCCACCACCTACGCGCGCTACATGTATGGCCCCGAAGATATTCGAATGGGGCAACGGTTTCTGGATATTATGACCCAACGCGATGACGGACGTCTTGTGATCGACTACAACCTTTTTCACAACACCGTTCCGATGGACGAAGAGCACGTTCTAGAAATGCACCAAGGGCTTCAACCAGGCGAGCCTCCCAAAAGCTGAAAGTTTGGAGCCAACAAGAATCCCATGCCCCGCCTGATCGAAGACACTCATTATACCATCATTGACGACTTCCTGGAGGAAGACCTCTGGACCAAAGTTTGGAGCGCCTATCAGTTTACAGATCTGCTCCCGGTCACTCAAACAAGCGGAGCCTGGAAGCTCGACGACGGGATACCTCTGGGGGGTAGGGAAATCATCTTGCCTCGTCATCGAAAGGAAGGGGAGAGTTCACCCGAAACACCTGTCACCGAAGTCGACCAGCCCTTTTTAGAGCTACTTTCGGCAGTTCTAGACGCTGAAGAATATGGTCGCCGGCTGGTCGACGACCAGTGGAAGAAAATTGCCGGTCGTGCCTACGTCTACCCACGAGAAACTGGTCTTTCCTGGCATGTTGACGATTCCGAAACCTACGCAGGCGCCTTTATCTATTACGCCCATCCGATTTGGAATGCTCATTGGGGCGGAGAGCTCATGTTAGCTGAACCTCCCGAGGAGCCCCTACCAGTCATGGCCTATCGTTTTGAGACAGAAACTTATTCTCAAGAGCTCATGGATTTAGGCGTTGGTCAATTCATCGCCCCTAAACCGAACCGTCTCGTGCTTCTGGGAGGTGCGCCTCATATGATCGCCCAAGTAAAGGCCGCAGCTGGACACAACGTGCGGGCAAGCGTCGCAGGCTTTTTTCTCCGCTAATTATTGCGTCATCTATCTCTCCAATCGCCCTCAACTTGACGAAGAATTTAGTCGGAAAAAATAGGAATACTTTGAGCTTTTCGAATCTCTAACCCCCAGGGCTTCGACGGTTCCCACGGACGAGACTCCCCTCTCACTCTTAAGAAAGTCTCACCATCTTCCAAAGTTACGATCGTCGGTGGTAACTCGTGCCCATCTTTCCTTCGCTCGGCATCACCAACACGGAAGACCTCTGGACACTCACTTGAGGGCTGAGCGACCACTGTCAACTCAGGGAAATAGACATGAGTCACGGAAGAGAATGCTTGGGCCTGTACATAATCGTCTGGCAATTCGCTAATCGATACGACATTCCCTAAGCCTAAGGACTGAGTCGCCGCATAATTACCCGGCGCAGACAATAACTCATCGAGTTGACCCATTCCCACAAAGCCCCCCTGATTGAGCAAGGCAATCTCTCCCCCAAAGAGTCGCGCCGCTTCTTGAGAATGGGTCGCAAGAATCATCATCATTCCCGTCGACGCTTGAGCGCCCAATAGCTCGCCAATCAGCTCAAAACGTAGAGAAGACTCAAGCCCCGCAAACGCTTCGTCAAGGAGGAGAAGCTGAGGCTGCGCCGCTAAAGCTCGCGCTAGGGCAACTCTGCGTGCTTGACCAATGCTCAAGGAGGCAGGACTTCTCGTGAGTAAATCGGCGATGCGAAAAAATTGACTCCAATGCTGAACCTCCTGAGACTCTTTACCTCGAGGTTCTCCTTGGGAGCGCAATGGGTAGCCGATATTTTGGGCGACAGAAAGATGTGGAAATAGTAGGGGCTGATGACGAACAAGCACGCCATGAGGGCCGTCGCAGCTACCCGAAAAATTTCGCTGTCCGGCCAGAGCCTCCAATAAGACGGATTTCCCTGAACCACTTGGGCCCATAACGACAAGGCTTTTGCCGTCAGTTAACTGGAAGTTCAGACGACCAACCTTAAACGCATCGACCTCCAGGGCGAAATCATTAACCTTGAGCACCAGAGCCTCCCTTGAATGCTCCAGAAAATCGCAGCAGAAAAGCAAATAAAATCAAAGTAACGAGAAGCAGAAAAGCAGTCGCTGGCAAAGCAGCATCAAGACCCGCTGTTGAGTAGCGGTCCCAAACCAAGACAGGGAATGTGCGCGGGAAGTAGGCCAACACGGCGATGGCTCCAAACTCTGAAATGGCTCGAGCGAAACAAAGCGAAGCTCCGGTGAATAGCCCACCTCGCAGTAAAGGGAAGACAACGTGCCTCTGAGTAAAAAAAGGCGAGGCACCCAAGTTCTCCGAGACAGCGATCAACCGACGATCAAAAGAAGCCGACGCATCCTGTACTGACAAAACAAGTAAAGGCGACGAAACAAATATCATCGCAAGAATAACGCCACCGAAGGAATTGACGATAGAAACCCCTAAACCATCATGGAGAGCAGAGCCAACAAAGGCACCTCGAGAAAATAACAATAGCAGGGCCATGCCTGCGACAGGGTGAGGAATGACTAAGGGCAAGCGAATGAACGCACCCACCCATCGCCGAAGACGCGAATCTGACTGACCTAACCAATACCCTAGGGGCCCGCCCATCACGAGAGAGATCAAGGTAGCTAAGAATGCCCCGGCAAAGCTGGTAGAAAGCGCCTGCAAGACTTCAGAATCCAGCGCAACGGCGGCGATACCCCCTCCTCCCTGAGAAGCAAAAACAAGAAAGAGTGGCAAACCAATCAGTGTCAGCAACGTTGCGCCGAGAAAGGTCGATAATAGATGCATCGGCTGAAGCCCCCGACGAGAGGAACTAATTTTCTCCACAATTACTCCGGTAAGGCAGGGGCTAGATAGCCCATGTTAACGAGAAGTGTCTGAGCATCAACACTCTGCAGCCATTCGCTGAAAGCTTGAATATCCAGCAGCTGAGCCGGGGAACGCTTCTTAGCTAGGTTCGCTGCTACAGCGATGCCGAAACTCAATGTCCGCTGGGAGAGCGGCAAGGGAAAAATCACCTTTTCCCATGAGTTTTGTTGAGCCTGGGAGCGATAAAGAAAAGCCTGCTCTAGATGGCGAGTCTTCATCCATGTCGCCAGTACGGCAGCATTCGAGGCGACGAGCATCGAGCTTGAGGGCTGTAAGGAAAGAGTAGCTAGGCGCGGCTCGAGCTCTTGCCATGCTTGAATCATCGCCTCAGTCTGACGCCCAAGGGGCGCCACAGCTGGATCAGCTCGACCGATAGGTGTTCCTGACTGCCTGAGGCAATCTGGTAGCGAGTCGCAAGAAGCTCCCGCACTAGCTTGAGCCAGAACCACCTCATCTCGAATCCAAGCTATGTGGT
>JAKVCH010000481.1 GCA_022447485.1 Polyangiaceae bacterium
GGCCCCCTTGATCGCAGCTACCTTCACAAAAAATTCCACCGGGGGCGAGGCATTGGATCAGGCTTAGTTGGGCTTGGATTTGCTCGTGGGCGCCATAGCCGCGTAAAACATTCATTGCACGAATCAACTGGGCCCCCTGCTCCTCCCGCTTCGCGTGAAGGTAGGGGTGAAGATGAAAATTACCTACGCCGAACTCGATGCCTTGCTTCGCTTCCAGGCCGAGCGCCTTCGCTTCGTTTCGGCCTTGAGCGACTCGCAGTGGGTCCTGGTCAATGGCGATGACGCGAGCCGCAGAGTGTTGACGACGCGCGCATTGGAGAAGTTCGATACTGGTCGTAGCAGCTGCGCCGAAACCAAAGTCGATCAACAGGGGAGCGCGGTTTTTTTTGAGGTTGTTGAAGTGAACAAATTCAGGACAAAAAATCAGCTCGTCTAAAAGAGAAAGACGTCCTGGCGACGTACGGCCCTTGGTGCGGCTGCTTTTCTTTCTCTTTCTGGAATGGGGCATCAGTATTCTGTGGAGAGCTGGAGTCTTGAGTACTTTGCCGCAGCAGGCGTGGGCTCGAGAGACCTAATTGAGTTTCGCGCCCGTCTGAACTTGGGTGCTTTTCCACTTTTTTTCGGAACGATCAAAGTAGTACACCCAACCAAGATCCGTCAAAGTCGCCGGAACCTCCGGGAGTTGATAGCGCCCTGGTAGCTCTTGAGCTGCTGTTGGTAATTGATAAGCGATATCGCCGACGATAGCCCAGGAGCGCCGCCCCTCAATCCTAGAAAAAGCTGGGCTTGCACCGAGGCGTGTCTCTTTGCCTTGGTCTGTTTGCCAAAAGATTGCCTGGCTACGGCGCAAAAGCAGGCCTTGGTCGCTGATAGCGATAATCTGCGCCTTCTTCTCTAAAGCGCGACTCGACTTTTTCCAGAGGTCGACCACGACGTGGTCAGCTCCGGCGCGCACGGTCAAGTAGCGTGATTGGGCCTGAGGAAAGGCGTCGATTCCAGCCTTGGCCATTTCTAGATGGAGGCTGCGCACGGGCGGGTGCCCGACAACGTAGAGGTCGAATCGATAGCGGGGCTTCTTTTTCCTGGAGCGCTTTGTTTTTTTCTTGTCCCAATGCAGTTCCTCGCAGGACACCAGCCAAGCATTTTTCCTGAGGTCGGCCCCAATGATGCGAGCGCCGCAGTTTGAGCTAGTCAGCTTTTTCGAGCGGGACCCTTCGACGATCGATAATTGACCGTCGTCGTGACGGCGAAGCCAGCGCTCTTGAAAAGCGTAGACAAGCCCCGGTGCCGGACGGGCTTGCCAGCCTCGGGCGAGGGAAAATGGACCAGCGATCTCATGGTCGACTCCGATGGGTGGTCTGAGAGTGTTCGTGTGGGGAGCAGGAGACCATGATTGGCTGCTGTGACGACAGCGTCGAGGAGTCGTTGTTGAGCTGAGCCAGTTCGCTTCTTGGCGCGGTCCTGAAAGAGTATGAATTTCCAAAAGAGAGCCCCGCGGTATAATCCGCCAGATGGGCAGCTGGCTCGGTCGC
The DNA here is from genome assembly GCA_022447485.1 of Polyangiaceae bacterium. GTDB lineage: Bacteria > Myxococcota_A > Polyangia > Polyangiales > Polyangiaceae > NIC37A-2. The sequence goes on from JAKVCH010000481.1 coordinate 1,533, forward strand.
TCTATCTTTTTCCAACCTTCAAGAAGAGCTGATGGTTGGAGGCTGGAAGCGGGCTGGCCTTGCGCCGAGACGTTGGGGAGCTGACGAAGGTCCTTGACGATAATTGTGTTCCTCGGTGCCCGTTGGGTGAGGAAGAGATAGCGAGAGTCGTCTGAGAAGGCGATACTGCGATGGTTGGCTCGGCCGTCGCTTCGTTTGTCTGGTTGAAGGGGCTCGAGCGAAATGTCTTTTTGAGCACGAGTGTCAAAGAGCCGCCATTCGTTTTGAATATTGGCGTAAGCCAAGAATCTACCGTCTGCGCTCGAGTGAAGAATTTGCCCGAGATTCTCTGGTGTGGATGCGGGTGTTGCCGCCTGGAGCGAATGAAAAATCAGTTCTGGAGTAGAATCGATTCTTCGAGGGTCTTGGGGCGGCTCAGGCCTTGTCTGCGGTGACGAGCTGCAGGTGACGAGCCATGCGCCGTGGGGGTCGCTGAGCTCCACGAGGTCGTTATCATGAGGGAGAGGGCGATCTTTTCTTGAAGCTTGTGCTTTTGAGGTTTCTTCGAGGGCCAGGGGAGGAGGAGGGCTGGCGGCTTCGGCGGCGGCTGGGATGGTTCGAGTCGTTGGGTTGCTGGATGCTGGTGCTGGTTCCGATTTAGTCGTCTGGGTCTCGTTTCTTTTGCCGGTCGCAGTCGAATAGCCGGCGGGACGTGCCGTTGCTGGGCTACAGCCAAGAAGGAAAAGAAGGGCAAGAAGAGAAAGCCGCCGAGGCGGGCTCTTGATCTGTGAAGGGATTCGAAGCATGGGCGGAGAAGCGAGAATAGTTTAGCGGTTGAAGACGCCGCTGGCACGGCGCGCCCGAGAGCGTTATAGACTTTTCCCAGTGAACGAAAGTGTACAGCTGCGGATTGAGCGCATTCAAGACTGGCTAGCCGACGAAGAAGCCGGCTTGGCAGCAGTGCGGCGGGCTCAGGCCGAGCTTTCCCGCCTGCGAGGGCTCTATCGCAGAGAAAAAGAGCTCTTCTGCTCGCAGAGCTTAGCTTCGTTGAAGAGCCTTGCGAGCCAGGCGCTCGCGCGATCGGAGGGAGGGCTCGGTAGGGTCAAAGAACTAGCCGAAGAGGCTCTGAGAGAAACCTTCGGTTACGCTAGCTTTCGTCCAGGGCAAGAAGACGTGATCGCCAGCGTGCTATCTGGACGAGATACGTTGGGAGTGATGCCCACAGGCGCAGGCAAATCCTTGACCTATCAAATTCCGGCACGCCTGCTGGGTGGGACGACCTTAGTTATCTCGCCTTTGATTGCCTTAATGAAGGATCAAGTGGATGCCTTGGGCGAAGTGGGCATCAAGGCGACCTACTTGAATTCAAGCTTGGATGCTCAAGAGCGTGAGGAGCGCTTACGTGGTTTGAAGGCCGGAGAGTATGAGCTTCTCTATGCAGCGCCGGAAGGGCTGGAGGCGAGCGTCGGGCCCCTTCTGGAATCAATCGATCTCAAGTTAATCGCGGTGGATGAAGCGCACTGCATCTCGCAATGGGGCCATGACTTTCGCCCTGCTTACCGCAAGTTGCGAGGGCTGAAACAACGCTACCATGTGCCGATTCTTGCATTGACAGCAACGGCGACCGAAGAGGTTTCACGAGATATATTGAGTCAGATGGCGATGAGTGACCCGGCTCGTTTTCAGGGTAGTTTCT
>JAKVCH010000482.1 GCA_022447485.1 Polyangiaceae bacterium
TATTCGAGTAAAAATGCTCTATGGTCCCTCGGGCCCTTGCCTTCAGGAGCTCAGCGCGACGACTCATTTCCTGGAGCCGCGAGTGGGGGAGGTCCCTCGTCCCCTGCGCGAAGGTGATCGAATTCGCCGACAACGGCAAAAGCTCGGCAAGGTTTCTCTGGGCATCGTGGAAAGTGGTGCGAACGCCCGCAGAAGTCTCTGGGAGTGTTTCTAGCTTAGTTCTCGTGAACGCTGGGTCGCCGCGGCTACGGCCGCCATCATCGCCTTGCGCAGGCCAGTCTTTTCTAGAGCAGCTACGCCGGCGATCGTCGTTCCGCCGGGACTGGTAACCGCGTCCTTTAAAACTGCCGGATGCTGGCCGGTTTCCAAGACGAGCTTTGCGGCGCCCATCATCGTCTGCGCGGCAAATTCGATAGAGAGCTGGCGGGGCAAGCCCTCTTTCACAGCGGCATCGGCAAGGGCTTCGATGATCAGCATCATGAATGCCGGTCCACTACCGGAAAGGCCGGTCACGGCGTCCATGAGCTTTTCGTCTACATGGGCTGTTCTGCCCGAGGCAGCCATGATGGCATTTGCCTGCTCGAGGTCCTCAGCCGTGGCATATTTTCCCTGGGCCAGGGCTGCTGCACCAGCGCCGACGAGGGCGGGGGTATTCGGCATCACCCGGATGACTCGCGCTTGACCGCCAAGGCTTTCCTCGATGCTCTTCAGTTGCAAGCCCGCTGCAATGCTGATCCAAAGAGGGCCCGGTGCATCGGCCTGTAGGTCGGTGCACACCTTGAGCAACACGTTGGGTTTGACCGCCAAAATGACTACCTCGCTCCGCAGAATTAATTCCTTCATGCTGGAGGAAGGAGTGGCTAGCCCCTTTTCTTCTACATGCTTGAGTTTGCTTGCATCGAGGTCGAAGGCATGGAGTTCAGCGGCGCTCAAGCCGGCACTTCGGAGCCCTTCGAGAAGTGCGCTAGCCATATTACCAGCTCCAATAAAACCAATCTGCGGATTTTGGGTGCTCATAGGGCCTCATGGTACACAAATCACTTCATTCTGAACAGTCGAGCGCTTGCCGAGAGGCCCTGGTAATGGCAAATCAGTCATCGATGAGTGAAGAGCAGCAAAGAGCTTCTGAGCGGGAGTATCGTCGCGCGCCGATCGAGCTGAAGGTTTCTTATAAGCGGGTGAATTCCTTCTTTGCCGATTATACGAAGAATATTTCCCGAGGCGGAACCTTTATCGGTACAACGCGCCCTTTGCAGATGGGCACAGAATTTGTTTTTGCCCTCGAAGTTCCGGGCTTAGGAGAGCCTCTACGTTTGAATGGGCTTGTGATTTGGACGACAGATCCGGCTGACGCAACGAAAGCAAACCCCGCGGGAATGGGCATCGAGTTTCAATACGCAGACGATGAGGAGCGACGAGCTACCGAGCTTGTGGTGGAGGGCTTGATGAAGAACGAGTTGGGTGAAGATCTGGTGCAGCACCTGCTCGACAGGGAGAGCTAGATTCCCCATCAATCGGCTTGGGCTGAGTGAATTCAAAGCAAACGAATTGGACCGCCCCTCATGGTAATTCGAGGTCTTTGGGTAAAGCAGGGAGATTCTTTGCCTGCTGAAGTAGGTCGCGAGCAATTTTTACCTCCAAGAGGTCAATGGCAGGACTTTGAGCGACCTTCGCTAAAGTTGCCCGGTTGGGCTCTTTTTCAGAGACCGCAGTGTAAAACTCTGCTTCGGTTTTCTCGACAATGTTGCCGGCTGCTGCGAGAAGCTCTTCAGAAGTGATTTCTCCTAGTCCAAACTTAACCAGCTGGCCTTGCCAGCCTTTTGCACCGCTGGCTTGAGAAAATACTTGATGACTGAGACCATCGGCACGCGCTCCGGCTTGGGCCTCAGCCAACTTTTGCCAGAGAGCAATATAGATCAGATGTTCTGGTGGGATATCACGGTTGAGTCCTTCTCGGGTTGCTCGTCGTGCCAAGGTGAGGTCTCCACGAGTGAGGCCGACTCGTGACATCTCTGTGAGAGCAACCTCAGCATCATTGGCTGTTTCACTTGAGCTAAGTGAACGGTCGAAAAAACGACGAGCTTGAGGCTCCGCATCAAAGTAGGAGAGGATCCGGGCTAAGTTGAGCTCAAGCTGGGCCTGCTGGTGGAGAGAAAGATCCATTTCCTGGGCGACCAGAGCACGGTCCAAGGCATGGTGCAGGGCCTCTTTGGCCTGGCTTTGCTCATCTAGATGGCGGTAGAGGAGAAACTGTTTTTCGAAGACCTGGGCTTCGAGCAAAGCATCACCTTGGGCTTGAGCTTGCTTGAGTGCGAGCTGGAGGTATTCCCCGGCTTTCGGAGAATCGCCTTTCTGATCGAGTAATTGGGCGATGCGTAGGCGTGTGTTGATTGTTGGTTGGCGACTGGCTGCTTTTAATAAGAGTGGTAGAGCTCGGTCAGCATTGCCTGCACGAATCTCTAATGAGGCCAGTAGAGCGTAGGCTTGCTCTGGGGCGGGGCGAATTTCGTCGAAAGCTTCGGCCGTAGCGAGCTCCAGGATTGGTTGGGCAGCCTGAAGGCTGCTGCGTGCTGCTTCAAGTTGATCTGAGTCACTAAGAGAAACTAAGCCTTGCATAATCATACCGAGGGACCAGGCCACGGCTTGGCGAGACGACGACGGTAGAGCTGCTGCGGAGAGGATGCCGCTAGCGACCTCTGGCATCCCCAACCTGCTCAAGAGCATGGCGAGGGGAAGAGCACTTTCTAATTGCGTGGGTTGGTTCTTGTAGAGTTGGCGACTGATCGCGAAGCTGGCGGCCTCACTTAATTCGGGTGAAACACCGTGTTCGCCGGAAGCGTCGGCATACATCGATTCAAAGATGCGAAAGAGAGTTTGCCATGAGTCCTGGTCATTTTCCTCAATCGCTTTGCGCAGCGATGAGCTTAATTTCGGAGGAAGAGCGCGTTCCAGCTGCGCCTGCTCCAGAGTTTGCAGAGCATCTAGGGCATCTTCTTGCCGCAGGGCGAGGGCAACTAAAGATGGCGCTCCGGAGCGAATTGCTTGATAGGCGTCCATGGCCTCATCTCGCTCTGCATGAGTTCGGGGCGCTCGCTCCAAGACGCCACTGGTGAGGGCAACTTGCATCCATTGAACGACGTTACCCCGGGCTTCTTCGTAGGCCTTGGCATGAGGGTCGACCATGGCGGCTTGGACTGCGGTTCTG
>JAKVCH010000483.1 GCA_022447485.1 Polyangiaceae bacterium
TTGAATAGTCGCCGTCAGCGCAGCGCGCGCAACTTGGAGAGGGCAGCTCAAAAGGAAAAACTGCTTCGTGAAGCTGAACGTCAAGCGCAACTCAGGCAGGCGGCAGCGATCACGGCCGATGTTGGTTCCTTGATCCTGACTCAAGGCGGCTATTTGCTGGGTCCCGTCGTGGGCTTTGAGTGGAATCAGGGCTTTCCCTTACGCTTGCGGACTCAATTCTCATGGATGACCGGAGGCTTGAATTTCCTCGACGCCGAGACCTTGGGGCAGCAGGTGCCGCGATTTTCTCTATGGGATTTGCGCTGGCAGCTTTCTTGGGCATTTTCTCTGGCCCCAAAGATCAGAGGAGACGTCGGTCTCCTCGCGGCAGTGGGGGCTTTACAATTTCCTGTGGATGTTCTTGTCGATGGTCAAGCGGGTCAGCAGGTCAGTTGGACGGCGCGAGCGGCAGGAGTCTTTGTGGGTGAGTACGCCTTGAGCGAATTGATGAGGGCTCGATTTGGCGTAGAGGTCGGGGCCCTTTTGCGTCCCGTACCGCTCTTGATCAATCAGCAAGAAGAAAGATTGCAGGGTATGAGCGTTGCTTTGAGTCTCGGCTTTGCTTTTTCAGCCGGAGCTTTGCATTAACCGGTTTCTCATGACCTCTGGGCGATACGCCTGGGGTAGGTAGGTCGGCAGGTAGGCCGATTGACGAATCTTCCAAGAAGAAGTCGCATTTCCATTTGGCATGAAATATTGCACCGCAGCTGCTTCCTCTGCTGATTCTTTTCTTGCGCTGACGGTGAATCTCCTAATGATAGAAAGATGACCCGTCGCTCACTTCCGTCTTTGCGCAGAACCTTTTGCTGGAGCTCCTTTGCTGTGGCGCTTCTCCTGTCGCTGGAGGCCGGAGCTGAGACGCGAATTCGCTGGAATGCCGCAGGTTACCTGCCTGACGCTGAGAAGAGCGTCGTGATCATGAGCGACGAAGACTTAGAGGGGCAGGGCTATCAATTGCTGGGGCAAGAGCAAGAAGTTCTCTCCGGTGTGATTGGTGCCTCAGAAGTAGGGGTAGGCGCTCATACCTCGCAGCCCTACAATTATCATATCAACCTCACAGAGTTAGATGCTGAAGGGGATTATACCCTCCGGGCAGGAGGACAAGAGGTCACAATCTCTGTCAGTCCCGACCCGTACAGCACCTATTTGAATGATGTGCTGCGTCACTTGCGTGTTGCTCGCTCAGGGAGCGATACCGCAGCTCTTCATCCGGCTTCTCATCTAGGAGATGCCTCGTGCCCTGTGTATCAGGTCGAGGGCGACCCAAATGAAGGTGCTTGGTCTTTGGCCGAAGGCGTAGCGCCTGTTGATATGTTGGGCGGTTGGTATGATGCGGGGGACTACATCAAGTTCACGCTCACTATTTCTTATACGACCTACTTCTTGCTCAAGTCCTATCAGACGGCTCCAGAGCTCTTCACGAAAGAGAATAGCTCTTCTGAACTAGTCGATATCCTCGACGAAGCTCAATTCGGACTGGACTACCTCATGAAGACTCACCCCTCCGATGACCTCTTCATCATCCAGGTCTCGACAGGTCAAGACCATAATGTGGGTTGGCGACTTCCCCAGAATGATAGTCGTGACGGCTCTCGGGAGGCTCTCTCGGCGATCAGTGTTCCTCAGATGGGCTACACCGCAGCTGCTTTGGCTTTGGGGGCCCAAGTCTTTCAAGAAATCGATCAGGATAAAGCGAGCGCTTATTCCGCCATGGCGCAGAAGATCTATCGCCGTATGCGCCAGCCCGATGCGATTTCCACAGGGGCATTCGAGAGAGACCCTACGAATGACTTCTATCATGACAGCAGTCCTGCCGATAACCTCTCATTAGCGGCCTTCGAGTTGTATCGTTTAACGGGCGAGAGCGATTATTTGGAGGCTGCGCGCAACGAGCGATCCTTGGGTGCTGGATGGTTGAGCTGGGGAAATGTCGACCTGCATGCGAATCAATTCATCGGACAAGAAGATCAAGAGACTCAAGACAATGCACGAGCTGAATTAGAGTACTTCATTAGCAATGGGACGAATCATTTTTGGAATTTGCCCATGATTTACACCTGGGCTTCTTTGCCGAGTTGGTTAAGTGCTGGTGCGGCAATGGGCTTCGACGCAGCTAGTGCGACGCCTACTTCTGGCTCGAAAAAGATGTACCAGGATATTCTTGATTATACCTTCGGAAAGAATAACTGGGGCGTCTCATTTTTGGCGAGCGCCGAGTTACCGAATAGCGTGCAGAATATTTACTCTCAGATTTACACATTGACGGGGGAATTTCCTCAAGGTGCTGTGAGTGAGGGGCCAGGCGATCGAGCTACCCATGATGATATGATGCAGTACTTTTCTGGTCCGCTCGACACTTCGCTCGAGGCCTTCAATACAGAGCAGGCCGTCTTTTATGATGACGAGAAAGACTTCATGACTCAGGAGTCGGTCATCGTCGGCCAGGCCGCGATGCTCTACTTTCTTGCTCAAGCGCCCCGTCTTTTTTCTTACTCAGCCCCCATGGGTGAAGAAGATTCGTCTGCGTCGGCAGGTGAAGAGCTAGTTGGCGAAGAAGAAGGTTCGGGCATGACAGGTGAAGCTGGTGAGGCAGCGCCTTTGATGAGTGGTTCTTCCGAGAGTGGAGGATGTGCCCTTACGGGCTTGAGCGTGGGCGGAGAGACTAGGGTAAAGACCGGTCGACTCCATGGTCTGGTCCTTTTTGCGGGACTCGTTCTTGTTTTTCTTCGGCGCCGCTCTTTGAGAAAAGGGTCTATTTGAGACTAGATTGAGCCATGATGGGTCAATTGACGGCAGCCGTCTCGTATCAGCTTACGAATCGGTCTAGGCTCTCCGTTGAAGCTCGAGCATGAGGGAATCTCTTCTTGCTCTTTTACGTAACCATCAAGCCGTCATCATGAAGTTATTTCGCGCCTTTCAAGCTGCTCCCTCTCTAATTTACTCCCTGCCGTTGCTAGTGATTGGCGCTCTCAGTGGGTGTGCCCAGCAACCGCAGGTGAAGTCAGCGCATCTACCGGTGAAGCGTGTGGTGGTCTACCGCAATGGTGTCGCCTATTTTGAGCGAGCTGGGGAGTTAGACGGTCAGGAGGTCGCCTTTGAATTAAGGAAGGATTCGATTGGTGATTTTCTAGCCTCTTTAGCGGTGATGGAGCGTGGAGGAAGCTCG
>JAKVCH010000484.1 GCA_022447485.1 Polyangiaceae bacterium
CACATAGACGGTGACTGCTGCGATCATTGGTACTGGCACAGCTACGGCGTTCATTGTTCTCCCTCTATCCTCACCCGTCCTCTGAGAGCTTGATTGTTTTTAGCCCCCAGTCCCCCTTGTCGTTGAAGCTCCTCCACCAAAAGGGGAATCGTTTCCGCGACTCGGACAGGTTAGCCCATGCTCATCGTCTCTTAAAGAGTCTTCGTTTCTGTCTTGAGACTTTGGGTTCACGGGCCGGTCTCGAGGGGGCGTGGCGATGAAAAGCCCCAAAATTGAGGCTCTGGCTCGATCTTGATCATGAACTTTGAAAAGACGCCCTCCTTCACTTTCCTGGCGAAGTCGACCAGTTCTTGACTGGTTGCCCCATTTCTGGCCACTAACGCCAAGGCGTGTACTGTCGATAGACCTACATTTCCCCATTGGGTGCCTCGAGGAAAACCCGCCTTTTCGATCAGCCAAGCCGAGGGCACTTTGAATCGATCTTCAGCCAAAACAAAGTGAGGGGGTTCACTCTCAGCGCGCTTTTTAATCTCCTCCAGTTGTTCTTTCGTTACCTCAACATTAGTGAAAAACGAACCAGCACTTCGATGGTTCGGGTCTCTCGGATCGTAGACCATCGACTTTCTTTTTCTCAGCTGGACGACTGTGGCACGAAATTCTTCCAGGCTGGGATTTTCCGCCGAGTTCAAGCGCTGGGCCAATTCGCCGTTTCGGATCTCAGGTCGACCCTGATGTAGAAGGCGAAACTTTTCTTTGAGGACGAAGAAGCGCCCCGCTTCTTTTTTGAGTCGACTCGAGCGGTAGGAAAATTCGCAATCTCGATTTGAAATGGTTGTGATCGCTTTTGTTTTACGGTCGTAGGCACGAACTTCCAAGATTGTATCCGCTACTTCTTGACCATAAGCGCCGACGTTTTGGACCGGTGTTGCTCCTACTGAACCAGGAATACCGCCCAAACATTCAATGCCTTGAAGATCGCGCTGGGCGCATTCTTTGGTTAACTTGTCCCAAGGGTAACTTGCGCCTACCTCGATGATTCCTTCATCGCAGAAGCTGAGACCATTGAGTCGAGGCTTCAAAATTAAGCCATGGACTCCTTCATCAGCGACGACCAAATTACTGCCGCCTCCAAGAAGTAGGGGCGGAAGACCGGCCCTTTCTGCCCATGCTACAACAGCGATCAACTCTTCTTCGGTTGTGGGTTCCGCGTAGAAGCGAGCCGGACCCCCGAGTCCAAGGGTGGTCCGGGGCGCGAGGGCGACGTACTCCTCCAAGTGTATTGGAGGAGTTTCTCGATGAGTCGAATTTTGCTCATTCCCCATGTAGGCGCCTTATCAGATTGGCTTGTCTTCGTCTTCTTCTCGACCCTGAAAATGCGGCGAGCCGCGCTCTTCGTCGACAACTCTCAGTCCGCGGCGATCCATCCACTCTCCCAGAGCGGAGGTTCCTTTTCCTGTCCGAGCGATGGAGGGGGCTTGGTGTCGATGAGGCCAGGGCATCCGTCCGCGACGGTTTAAAGCACTCAACAGCTCGGGGGAAAGGTCTGTGCCTTTTAATCCTAAGTCTCCCAGACCGAGCTGTTCCAGACTCTCTAGCAGGGTTCTTGTCTGTTCCGGTCGGCTGCAGCTCCCATCAAGAAGAACGAGCGGAAGTCCTTCGAGCCTGCAGATACCGCCACCTCTTTCGGACGATTTTTGAAAAATTTCCACTCTCACTTCGATTCCGGCCCCTTTGAAGAGAGCGAGAAGTTCATTGTAGAGACGGAATTCTTCCATGAAATCTGAGTATGCCCCTGAAAATATGAGTTGGGCAGCCCCGAAGTGCAGATTTTCGTGTTAGAAGCTAGCTGCTTGAGTTCTGCCGGCGGTGGATCCCCAGGTTGATTCGCTTTTCAGGTTTGCCCGGAAGCTTCATTCTTTTGCGAGGAGAACTCAGGATTTGAATCAACAGAAGAGGAAACACGGTTCCCGGAGCATTGCTCGACTTGGGGGTGTTGAGAAGAGCAAAAGACTTCGCCTCGCAGAAAGGAAAAAAGAAATGACATTTACCGAAGCGGCCCTTCAAGTGCTCCGTCTGGTCGGAAAACCACTCCATTATAAAGAAATTACGGAAGCGGCGATTGAAAAGTCCTTGCTGAGCCACGTTGGGAAAAGCCCCGAGGTCACGATGGGATCGCGCTTATCTGCCCAGGTCAAGAAGGCGATGAAGGAGAACCCACTCCAGCGCGTGAAGCCCGGCGTTTTTGCTCTGACTGATTGGGATGAAAAGGCGATTCAGGCCGGTTTGGCTGATAAGAAACCGGCGGTTGAAATTTTACGAGCTTTGGATGCGGCTGAGGCCGAAAAGGCTACCGAACTAGCTTCCGAGGAAGAGTCTGCCGCTCAAGGTGAATCCAAGCCTGCAGATGTTGCGGAGGGTGCTTCAGACGGAGCTGCGAGCGCTGAGGAGTCGTCGAGCGAGGAGTCGTCTACCGAGGAGGCAGTGGTGGTTGAATCCGCAGCCCAGCCTTTGGCCTCTCATCAGGAGTTAGACCAAGGGGCAACCCCGCCAGATGAGGAAGAAATTCATCGAGCAGAACTGACAGCTGCGGCAAACGATCTATTCGAAGCAGAAGAAGATGATGACCAACCGATCTTAGGAGCGGAGCCGGAGAAACCGCGTCGCTCGCGTCGAGGTCGTCAACGCGAAGAGCGAGGTGCTCGAGGTCGCGGGCGAGAGGATCGAGAGTCAGACGATTCGGATGAGTCGGAGGACTCTCGCTCTACTGAGGCGCAAGACGATGTAGAGGATGAGCGCGCTGATGGTCGTCGTCGTCGTCGTCGTCGTCGGGGTCGCAAAGGGCGCGATGAGGCTGATACAAATGGAGATCGCCTCGACGACGACCTTCCAGGCTACACCGTCTCAGATGCTGCGCCTGAAGAAAATCAATATGATTTGGACGAAGACGGCTTAGAAGAGCGTGAAGAAGAGGCCTTATCATTGCCGGTTCTTATCGTAGGAGCTCTACGTGGTCGTGACCGAGGTCGTTCCCTCGTCGCTGCGCAGAGTCTCGCCGACTCCTTACGACGCCGAAAGAAAGTTGAGAACTCAACGAATGGTGCCGCTCTATTGGCAGCTGCGATTGCAGAAAATCATCGCGCTGAATCAAGAACAGGTCTTCCGGTCTTTAGAATTTCTGGTCAAAAAATTGGTCTGTGGTCT
>JAKVCH010000485.1 GCA_022447485.1 Polyangiaceae bacterium
GTGATCACACCAGCAAGAAGAACGAAACCAGTCTTCACTGCCGTCTCACAAGCTACGCGACTATTTTTATCGCCCTGGAGGGCAGCATCTAAAATGGCGTCAGAAATATTGTCACAGATTTTATCGGGATGACCCTCGGTGACAGACTCCGAAGAAAAAACGTAGTTGTTCATATTTCGTTACTTCTTATTCTTGCTGGAAACTACTGCATGAATCGGTTTGGGCTTCCGGGATTTGAAGCCAACCATCCATGCGCTGGCCCTCATAGAGGACAATTTCCCCACAAGGAAGGGATGGAAGAACGATTTTCCTGTATTTTAGCTGCGGTAGCCCGCGTTGACGTCAATATACTGATGCCCCAGATCAGAGGTCACATAGGTAAAGCTCCCTGGACCTTTGCCGAGAACGAGGCGAATTTCATACTCGCGGCTTTGCATGACGGCGCTTGCCGCTCGATCGTCCTCCTCCGTGGTCGGAACACCGTCCCGACAGATGCAGATCTCGCCGACGAAAACGCTGGCCTTTTCTGGATTGAAAGACACGCCCGCTCGTCCTGCAGCCATCAGAAGACGACCCCAATTGGCGTCTTTTCCAGCCATAGCGGTTTTGACGAGGGGCGATGTCGCGACCACTCGGGCGATATCCCTCGCCTCTGCGTCATTGCCCAGTCCCGAAACCGTAATGTCCGCAGCATGCTCGGCACCCTCCCCATCGAGAACCATTGAGCGAGCCAGGGGCCCACAAGCTTCCTCTAAAGCCTGTCGAAGCTCGTCAGCATCGAGTCGCACTTCACTTGCCCCTGATGCCATCAAGAAGACGGAATCGTTTGTGCTCGTATCACCATCTACCGTTGCCGCGTTAAACGTTTTGTCTGCGCTTATTTCGAGGGCGGCCTCGAGGTCGTTTTGGTCGCAGAGTGCATCAGTGACGATGTAGACCAACATCGTCGCATGCAGTCCTTGGAGGGCGTCTTCATCGGCGAGGGGCAGCTCTCCAGCAGGACTGAGGTCGGGATGAAACATTCCCGCGCCTTTGCCGATAGCCAATACAGTGGCGGTTTTCCCATTCTTTTCGACCGTTGTTCGGAAGACTTTCGGGTACCGGTCGGTTGTCATGATGGCCTGGGCAAATTCGAAGGCGCTTTCTTCGCCGAGATTCTCTATGAGCTGAGGCAGCGCCTGTGTGATTCGGTCCGCGGGTAAGGCTTGTCCGATGACTCCCGTCGACGCGGGCAACACTTGCTCTGCCTCGCAGCCTAGGAACTCAGCCAGTGCTGAGGTTGTTTCTAGTGCAGCGCTGTAGCCGGCACTGCCATTGCAGCAGTTAGCGTTTCCAGAATTGACGAGGAATGCGACTACGTTTTTCTTTAATACCCGCTCCTCAGCAATCTTAACGGGATGAGCTCGTACCAAATTGCGAGTAAAGAGAGCGGCACAGGGCGAAGGGCCATCTGCGACGATGAGTCCCAAGTCGAGGAAGCCGGATGCTTTGATGCCACTAGCAATGCCGGCGAAGCGAAAGCCACGGACGCAGGTCTGGGCAGCGAGGGCTGAAGATTCTGCGAAGGATTTTTCAATGGGGGTGTTCGTCGACATGGCTGCTACCTAGCAAAAGTGGCTCTGAAGTGTCGACCCTTTTGGGGAGCTTCAACTCCGATTAGGCTCCGCCCATGGCAAAGACAGCATTCAAGGGACAAGAAGTGAACACCAGCGGCGAGCTCCCCTCCATTGGTTCAGGAGCCCCCCCATTTACTCTCGTTGGCGCGGATTTATCCGAAAAGACCCTCGCAGATTATCAAGGAAAGAAGATCGTCTTAACGATCAACCCCAGCTACGATACGGGCGTTTGTCAGGCGACTGCTCGGCGTTTTCATCAGGAGCTAGGAGCACGGGGCGATACGGTTGTGCTTATGGTGAGTGCTGATTTGCCCTTCGCCCAGAAGCGATTTTGTGAGGCAGAAGGTATCGTAAATATTTTCCCGCTCTCATCGTTTCGGTCTTCCTTCGCTCAAGACTATGGCGTTGAATTAGTCGACGGTCCTCTTCGTGGATTGACGGCGCGCGCTGTGGTCGTTCTCGATGACGCTCATCAGGTTGTCTACTCTGAGTTGACCAAAGATATCGTTGAAGAGCCTAATTTTGAGGCTGCCGCTGCGGCCCTCTCGGCATAATAGTAGAATCACCCTGAGGGCTCGTATCTTAGGTGAGCCCAGGAGCTGGACCGAAGTTTGAGCGAATGGCTCTCGGTCTAGGCTTCTACCGTGCTCGTTGACGCTCGGAGGAGCAAGATGGCGAAAGAGAAGATTTCAGTAACGGCTGCCATGCGGGGACTCAGGGATGCAAAGGTTGACTTTACAGTTCATCAATATCGCTACCAAGAGCGGGGGGGCACGGCGCTGAGCTCTACCTCCTTGGGGGTCTCTGAATCTCAGGTGATCAAAACAATTGTTCTCGAGGATGAGTCAAAGTCGTTGGTCGTTGCTTTGATGCATGGCGATGCGGAAGTCTCAACCAAGAAATTGGCGCGCCTTTTGGGTGTGAAGTCGCTTAGTCCGGCGGCCTCAAGTCGCGCTCTTCCACAGACTGGCTATCAATTTGGAGGCACGTCTCCCTTCGGTTTAAAGAGAAGACTGCCTGTCTTCGCTCAGCGTTCTATTTTGCGATGCCCATTGATCTACATCAATGGCGGCCGTCGAGGTACACTAGTCGCAATGGATCCTCAGGATATTTCTCGGGCTCTTGAGGTTGAGTTTGTCGAGATCAAAGCCTGAGAAAGCCTCTCTAAGATCGGTGCGCGCGAAAGCCTCGCAGGCAGAAGTTGCGTGGATAAATCCAGTCTTTCTGTGAGAATCATAGAATAATTTCAGTCAAAGCCCCGTTTTTTCTACCTTTTCCTTGAATAGTTGGTAGCGCTTTCAGGGGTGGGGTGAGCGGTAAACTCACCATTGATCTGAAAGACCATGATAAGAAAAACCTCTTCCTTTTTGCTCGGTACGTCTCTGTGTTTTGGCGGTGTCGCCTGCGGTTCCCCGGAAGCTCCAGCCATCATCAATACCCAGCCCTCCCAGTTCGATGGGGTGGCAGCTCAAGGTCCGACTTTGGGGCAGACGACAGCCCCAAGTGCTCCGACTAACGCACCGACCACGACCTCTGCACCGACCACTCCAGGCACTCCCACCAGCGGCTCGAGC
>JAKVCH010000486.1 GCA_022447485.1 Polyangiaceae bacterium
GACAATTGTTTGAAGCCTATTGAGCTGTCTACGGTTCCCTACGCGGTGAAGTCAGAGTTCTCATTACAGAGCCAGATGGCCCAGAATGCGCAGATCGCGGCACAATGTCATTATGCACATCGTGCTACAGCGGATGTAGATCTTTACACGTCTGAGGCCGGGCTCAGCGGTAAGGGGTACTTCGATTTTCATTCACCAACTGCCGATGTGCAAGTTGCGAGTACTTTCTTCGGAGCATCGGTGAATCAGGACCAGGGTTTCCTTCAGTGGCGTACAGAGCGCGATGAAAACACGCTCAACTTGTGTGCGCGAGATGTTGATGGTCATATCGTGAACCTTGAGGCTCTCTATCTTCACGCTAATGATGTTAAGGCGGCTGGTAGTGTGGAGGCTGAGCAGTTTTACGTCACCAACCCTGCGGGTCGAATCGAGAATGCGGGTCACTTTCACCAAAATGGGGCAGCGACTTTTGATTCAACGGCAACTTTTCAAGGCTCTACTACGCTGAGTGCGAACGTGAATTTTAACGGAGGCTCCTCACCAACTGATCGCTCTGTTATTACTTTTGGGGACTTTACTCACGTTGAATTTAACGGAACAGTGGACCTGCCCGATACCGTCGAACTTGGTAGTGGCGATATTGCTCAGGATGCAGTGAATAGTTATCATATCGATGATGGTTCTATCACATCTGATGATATTGCGAATGAAACGATTACCTCGAGTGATATAGACAACGGCACTATCACTGCTGCTGATCTGGCGAGTGATTCGGTCAATTACTCTGAGATTGCGACCGGTGCGGTCAGGTCTGGGGAAATTTTTGACGGGACAATTCAGGCTCGCGACATTAAAGACCACGTGGTTGGCGAAGGAGAGTTGGATTACAGCACGCAAACGGTCGGTTTTACGAACAACTATTCAGCGCGCTGGCTTCCCGAGTCCTACCTTTGTCTTCTCGTGGATATTCGGTGCAAGGACGGTTCGTCGCGCTGCGGCTGTTACCAGGGTACCTCTTCTTCTGAAAAAAGAGTCAATAATGGTATCCCCGAAATTATGTACAAAAGGGAAAACGCAGAATGCCGCTGGAAGTGTTTCCGATGAATCGCTTTTGCGTGTTTTTAACGGTTCTGGTTAGCGCTTGTGTGTACGGTTGCTCCTCTGAGACAGGTCGCTCTTCGGGTGCAGGCGCTGAGCATAGTTCGCGACCGACTGCTGAAAGTGAGGCTTCAGAAGGTCAGCTTCTCTCGTTGGTTAAACGTGGAAACGATGTCGTTGTCGTCGGCTCGTTTAGCGAGCGAGCCCCTCGGATGATGGACCTTCATTTAAAATGGGACGGTTCTCTCGTAGTAAGCGACGCCATTGCAGGTGCAAGTTCTACGCTCGCAGAGAAGACCGTTCGTTTAATTCCGGAGGACGGAGGTGCGCGGCTGTTGGTATTCTCGAGCGAGAACGTGAACGAGATTCAGAGCGGAGATCTCGCTGTTCTCAAGTTACAAGGATCGGCTTCAACGATCGAAATCGTTCCAACCCCACCAATGCTTGCCCCGGCGGAAGCCGAGGTTGGGCTCCTGCTCTCGGATCCACTCAAGCTCTAAGTTTCAACGCTCCCGACCTGCTCAACTCAAAGGCGCTCGCGTTTCTCGCCACTCATTCCTCTGAAACAACAAGCTCATGCGTAAATTACCTAGTTCTATTCAACGTGCCTTGGCCACTTTGGCCGTGACGGTGGCGACTCTCGCCGCTAGCCATGGCTCGGTTCTCGCTTCTCCTGCCTGCGAGTTGGGGCAGGGAGATGATTGTGCGAGTTCCAACGACTGCGCCGCGAACCCAGTCGCGACTCTCTGCGCCGCGAGCACGACGCAAGATGCGATGTGTGAAGTTCCCTGTGCCGGAGAGGACGGTCAGCCTGATCTGAGTCAATGTTCGTTCGGAGAAACATGCGTGCCGGCTATCGAGCCTGGACTCGGAGGTGGCGATACGTTCGTCTGCAAGTCCAGTAAGTTCGCGATGGACTTAAATCTACTCGATTCGTGTATCTATCACTTTGTAGGTGGGCTGGCTCCTGACTTCAGTAATGACAATGCATGTTCGGTTTTTGACAATCTGGCGCAGCTCCTCGATCAAGACAGCAACAACCAGTTCAATATCCTGGACGTTGACCTTTGCGTAAGGTCTTTTCTGGGTGAAGAAGCCTGTGATTCAAGGAGTAAGTCTTGTGATGACGGCCAGGTTTATTGTGATGGCTCGACTGATTGCGGCGACGGTCTCTTTTGTGATGAAGATCTGAATAAATGTTCGCGTGAATGTGGCTTCATCGTGAGTAGGGATGGAGCCGGCTTGGAAGCAAGCGTTGATCGGACGTGCACAGGGACCATGAAGCTCTGCGACTATGACAACGGTAAATGCTTGAGCGTCGACCCCACGACGACGAGCTGCGATATCGACCAGGATTGCCCAAGCGGCGCATACTGTTCTCTCGGTACTTGCGCTCCCCGGTGCTACCGCTCAATTGATTGTCCTGGGTCCGAATGGTTTTGCGCAGCGGACAATACATGTCAGCCTCGCCCAGTTCCGGATGCGACCGAGAGATTCAACCCTCGGGACTACTCTGTTCAATTTGCGCAAAAGGAAGTCTCACTCGACCCTATCCGCAGCGATTATGAGGTCCCAATCCTTATTATGGACCTCATTTCTAAGAAGCAGGTCTTTAGCCAGCCGAATGCGGTTTTCGGCTATCGCCTAGAAGTAGAGTACGAGCCGAAACAGCAGGAGAGCTGCTTGGTAGATTTTGATGAGGTGCCAGAGTCTGAGCGAGACGCGTTGTTGGAGGAGTGCATCGTGAAAACGGACCATGCCCCTGGCGAACCGGGCTGGGGGCCGTTTATCTCATTGGATAACCCTTTCGGAGTTCTTTACGGCACGGGCGACGCGAAGATGATGGTGGCGATTGACCCGCTCAAGGCTCCAAAGGCACCGGGCGACTATTCTGCCACGATCCGCGCAATTTTCAGCAATGGCAATGTCTCGACGACCAGAATTAACTACCGAGCGCCGTCTCCGAACGGGGAATACGTCGGTTTGGTCAGCGTCTATTCAGACGGGCCCAATAATGCGCTGGGAACGACGAACGTCGGCTTACGTTTGTCGATGCGTGAAAACGAAGACGGGACGCCCAAGA
>JAKVCH010000487.1 GCA_022447485.1 Polyangiaceae bacterium
CACCACAAGGTCTGCCAGCGCCGCAGGGGTTGTTCCGCCCAATGCGCCGATGGTTTCGAGAGCCAGTATTGGTAGGTCAGCATCGTAGCCTGCCTTGGCCAGCCCCTCTTCGAGGAGAGCTCGCAACTGGCCTAGTTTTCGTTCATCGCCCGGCGGGGTCCAGTTAGGAGCGAAGAGCTGCAAGAGGGCAGCTAATACATAGCCTGCCTCCTCTGAAGAGATTCTAGCGAGCGCGCTGGCTCCCATTTGTAACGCTTGTAAAGAGCGCAGAAGAATAAATTGCTGTTCAGGCAAAGGCAGCTGAGCGAGCTTATCTCCTACCGCGATACGTGGAGGCGAAGTTGTGAGGGGCCATGACGCGTAGTCGAGAGTGGGTGAAAGAAAGACCTGCACTGGCGCGCCTGGATGCTCTTGGTTGTAGGCTTGTATGAGGTGATGAAGGGGGCCGTCTTCTAGCTTTGTGAGTGAACTTCCTGCAATGGCTGCGGGGAACGCTGCGTCTAACGCCGGCGCTGCTTTTTCTAAGAGCCGGCCAAAGGTGACGGTCCAACCTTCGGGTACGACAGAGGGTGAAGCTCCGTGACTTAAGGCAGCGAGAGCAATTCCCTCCAATTCGCAGGCTTCTCCCACAATTCCCCGGTGGGCCGATTGCGCCGCCCGCGCCTGGGCCGCTGATCCACTGAGTTGGGCGGAGACTTCCAGTACTCGCATTAGGTCGGGATCGAAATTACCAGATCTTAACTTGCGAACAGCATCCTTCGAACTTTGGGCGATCAACATCTTTCTGTTGGCATCTTGTCCAAATCGGCTCAGAAATTCTGCGGAGGCCTTCAGAACATCAGCATTCAGCGGCCAAGCTTTTCGTGCTTTCTCTAAAGTGGCCGCAGCTTTCTTTGGCTCGCCTGCAACCTCTTCATAGATTCGAGCTAAGCTGAGCACAGCTTCGCGTTTTGTGATGTCGTTGCTGGTAAATTGAATCAACTGAGTTTGCGCTGCCGTCGCTCGTTCCGTTAGATTGAGCTGAAGGTAGACGGTGACCAACTCCTGCAAAAGCAACGGCTCATGGGGTGCCTGTTTGAGTGCTCCCTCGAGAGCATCCATGGCTCTTTCTGGCGCAGATAGGTTATTTCGGTAGAGCTGAGCGAGCTGCAGGCGAAGTTCATATTCCTCAGAGCCTGGGAGTTCCAACTGCAGTAAGGCTTCAAGCGAGCTCACAGCCTCTCGATAATAGTTCAGCTTTTCATGATCGCTTCCGCTGCTCGCTGCAGCGGTCATGGCTTTTGCATGTAAGCGCAGCACGCGGCGATTATGGGGTGCAAAGGACAGTGAGAGCTGACTGTAACTGAGTGCCCTCTCGATTTGATTGAGTTGAAGAGCACTCTCCACGAAATCCAGCGAACGAGTGAGCTCTGCTTCTGAGGAAATCTCTCCATGGAGGCTTAGCTCCAAAAGATCTAGTTTGGCTAGCTGATCATCCTCTGATTCGTAGAGGCTGAGAAGTGATTGAAACGCATGGGTGGAGTCCGGCTGTAGCTGCAGCGCACGTTGATAGTACTCTGCCGCGTTTTTTCTCTGATTAGCCTTGAGAAAGGAATCACCTGCATTGAGGCAGAATTGATAAGCGTGCTCATCAATTGAGCTTGTCTCACTGAGGGCAACAAAGGTGTCAGGACGAACTCCTCCTCGTAGGTATTCGTAATTTGCCTGATAAAGAAGGGAGAGGAAGTCTTTCTGTTGAGGCGGATTCTGCTCCCAAAACTCGCAAGCATCTTCAAGCTTTCCGAGGCGAACCAGAACTGCAAAGTACTCACAGCTAAGCGTAGCTTGATCAGCGTGGGAAACCTCGGAGAGCTGGAATGAAAGGCTCTGCTCTGGCGTAGGAAGAGAAGAGGTCGTCGGTTTTGTGTCGGTCGTTTTTAAGGGAGCTGGCTTCGACTCCTCCGGCGAGGGAAGGGTGCTGGGTTGTATTCCAAGAAGCTCTCCTAGGGCTTGAACGAGCGCCTTGTCGTCCTGTGCCAAACGGGCTTGATTGAAGAGTAGCCGTTGGGAAAGTTCAGAGCGCCGTGCACCGGAGTTTTGATTCTGAAGAGCTGCTAGAGCGCCTGCTGCATCTTGTTTCCCCAACGAAATAGCCGCTTCGAGCCGAAAGTAAGCTCCTTGGTCGCTTGCTGGAAGCTGGGTCTTTAATTTCTTTTGAACGGCGAGCCAAGTGCGAAAGCTGGATTGAGTTAAAGCTGATGCTTCCCATAGAAGAAGGCCTGGGAGACCAATCTTATCGGTTTCGACGAGGGCTTGGTGCCAAAGGCTAGCACTCTCTTCGTCGCCCTGAGCACGGGCCAATTCAGCGAGACGAGCATACGCTTGTTGAGTGGCGGGCTGCTGTTTCTCGTTCTGTGCCCACTTTGCCCGAGCCTCCCAGACTTTGACGGCTTCAGGGCTCCCTTGGCTCATTTCGTCTTGACTCAGAAGAAGCTCGAGCAGGGCTGATGACCCTGGCGTGGGCATGAGCGATTGGGTGCTAGCTGGGGCTTCGCCAGGGTTGAGGCAGGCCTCGTAGAGAGGGAGGAGGGTAAGCTCTGCCGACGTAAGCTCTGCCGGGGGCTCGGGGTAAAGGAGTGCAGCTGTGGCGCAAAACTCGCGGTCGCTCCTCTCTTCGTTCAGAGGGCTGAGTAGGGGATCAAAGCGATGGTGGAATTGATGAGGACGGCCCACAGAGAGCCAGGAGAGGAGTAGGTTCGCGCCGCTCAGGTGCTCTCGTGCTTCTTCTTGGAGTGCGTTTCTCAACTCTGCGCCATCCAGTTCGGAGTCTGATTGCACGAGTTGTTTTAATAAAGCGAGGAGTTTTCGCCTCTTACGCCAACGATACGGCAGAGCTGTGGACGTGATTTGCTCCGTAAGAGTTCCGAAGAGTTGAGCTGTTGGCTGGAAAGCAGGCTCGTCTTCAAGGATGCGCTGACCCTCATCAGGCGGTACTGCGAGCAGCAGCTCGGTTTGTAGTGCTATCTTTTCGAGTTCGCTCTCAGCCTCGCTGAGGAGATTTCTCAAAGCATCACTTGGTGGGTTCAGTTCTTTTCTGTTGTGAGCCAGATGAGCGGCGCGGCGAAAAGCTCCTCTGCTTTTCTGTGCAAGAAGAACTCGATAGAGCCCTTGTTCCTCATCGTGTCGGTCGACCC
>JAKVCH010000488.1 GCA_022447485.1 Polyangiaceae bacterium
AGAATGTGGGGTCATCGGGGGCGCCCGGCGCAGGGGGCTCTTGCTCACGAAGAATCACCGAGTCGAGACCAACTTTCACAGGATCGGGGCGAGCGTAGAACCAGCTTCCGTCGACGCGCAGGCTGAGGCTCCATTTTCCTCGATCGGCTTGTAAGGTGAGACGATTTTGCAGGGCCCCCCAATCGTCATTCAAGAAAGTTTCCAGTTCTGCGAGGCGGGTATCGCGGTTGTTGCCTGAGTAAATCAGAGCAGTGCTATTTGTCGCGCTAATTCGCCACTTTGATGGCTGGTCGACCTCAGGCGCGGTTACACCCTCCTCGGCAGATGCGAGCTGGCCTAGGGTGAGAGATCCCAGCACGAGCAGGATAGGCCGAAGGAACGCCAATTTTTCTTGAACCACCATGATTCGTCGAAACTCTAGTCTTCTTGGCGGGCAGCCAGCTCTGCTTCGATGAATGCCCACATGGGGCCCTCTTGGTTACCGATGAAGCGTTTCAAAAGCCTCATGTCCCTTGGATCAACAATTAGATTGAGTGGCGGCGTTTCTGCGGGGCCATAAAGGCCCATTTGGTAGCTTGGGTCGAGAGCCATCGGGAAGTTAATTCCAAAGCTATCTGTCCAGGTTTTAAGCGTCGTTTCATCGGGAGGCTCTCCATTATTGTTTTGATAGAGGAGAGAGAAAGCAACTAGCCCCTGAGGCCCATATTCCTCAAGCCGATTGGGTAGGTCGGCATGTTCAATGCGACACGGCTGACACCAGGCGGCAGCCGTATTGAGCAAGAGAAGCTGATAGCCCTTGTCGCCTTGGGGGTCGTAGAAATCACCGAGCCGAATGAGCTCGAGCTTTTGCTCAGAGTCTGGGGTGGGGTAGCCCTCAAACTCGAGGTCACGCAAAGTGTCGCCTTCATTGGTCCCGTAGGGGCCTGGAGGGTAAAGGTCGGCCGGTGCACCGCCCCCACCAGATGGGATTAATTCTGGAGGTATTTCTGGCGCGCCTGTCCCACAGCTGAGGATGGTGGCGGCCGAAAGTAGCCAGAAATTCTTCATCGACCCGCGAGAGAGCATGACCCTCTATACTTGCGCTCTAGGTTAGGAAGAGCAAGGAGGAAGACACCGTCCGACGCTCAGGCGTCAATTTAATTCGCTGCTTTAAGAGCAGCGAATTAGAATGCGACGCCGAGGAAGAGGCGTCCGGTCATGGCTGTTTGCAGGCTAGGAGGTTCCGCACCGTTGACGTCGGTTTGTTCGGACTGATACCCCAGGCCGCCCATTGGAAAGAGTACGCCATATTGCATCATTGCGTAGAAGCCGCCCAATAAGTCAGGGTCATCGTTCAGTACGCCGTCGCGAGATTGATAATAGATGCTCGCATCGAGTTCGATGCCCAAGTCGCGCTCATGACCAGGGGTTTGCATGAACTGTGTCGCGCGGGTCCAGATGGCCTCTGCTCGTCCACCCAACTTCATGCCCGTTGCCTTACGAATGAAGTCATACTGAACCATCGGCTTGAAATAATAACTTCCTTGGACGCGAGAAAGGATATGCCGATTGAGGATCAAGTCGATACGATAGCCCGGGTTGAAGCGGAAGGTAGAGAAGGTGCGATCGCCTAATTGCTCTTCACCGCCTGCAGGAGGAACGAGGCCATCGACATCTTCATCTCCGCTGGCATAGCCAAAGTAGAAGCCGAGCTTGAGCTTATCTTCCACGAGCGTCTGGGTAATTTCGCCAGCCAAGCCCCATTGGTTGACACGCCAGCCATCCTTATCCCCATCAGGATTCTCAAAGTCGTTATCTCCGGGAAGAGTACCAAGGTTGTCGATACGGCCTTGGTTGGTCGCTAATTCGAACCCTGCATGGAAGCCTCGATAATTGAGCTCGCCGTAGATATCTGGAGTCCACAGTTTCGCGCCTCGGCGCACATAGCCGGCACCAATCGCCCCAGGCTGACAACCAAGAGCGGCAGCTCCGTTCGTACATGTTGCTGAGTTCCCCGAAAAATCATTCGCGAGCTTTTGCCAGGCGTAGGTGAGGTAAATACCGCCTTCCATGACGACCTTGCCGCGTTTCAGTTGGCGTCGCTTGAGCTGGCGATCGAGGCGACGGAAGACGATGAGATTGACTGCTCGGAGATCATCTGACTGAGCAGCATCGTAGTATTCTCCGCCATCTGGCACATAGGCTTGACTCGTTTCTCCCTCAAAAGGAAAGTCCCATGCGGCAGCGGCATAGAGCCCGAGAGAAGGTAGGCCTCCGACAAACGAAATACGATCGACCGTTGATTGGTAGTCGCCATCGATATCGTCTCCACCGTTATGCACAATACCTAGGCCGAAGTGGTCAGGCATACGACCGAATCGAGCCTGACCGAAAGGTGTCTCGTACTCCGCATAAACACGCTTGACTTGAACTGAGTCCGAAAAATTATTGATGCCCGACACCGGTGAGTTCTGGCTTCGCGTGACGGCACTCACGGGGAAGTAACCGCTCCGCTCCGTGACTGCATAGCCCCGAGCTCCGGCCGGGTAGTTGGAGTAACCTTGGGCGGTGGAGCCTAACACAAGGTTATCAAAAAGATCGATCTGCGTAACGACTCGTAGGTTGTCCGAAATCACGATCGTGGGCTCGATGCGCAGGCGCATATTGGCCCCCATCTGTGCTCGGCGGCTACAGGCTTCAGTTGCATCGGCTGTGGAATCGCTCGTACCAGTCCCTGCTTCTTTCGGGGTACAGACGTAGGCGCCATATTGGGTGCCATTGAGGTCGGTGTAGGCGTCGTCGGCTGGACGCGGCCAAAGGGCACTCGACGGCGAATCGATTCGACCCAAATCGAACTTACTGAATATTTGCGAGCGCAGGCGATAGTAGCCATGCATCTCCAAAGTTGGTCGCGAATGAACCCACCAGTCCTCCGCGAAGATCCTGTCTTCTTCGACTTGCGAAGGGCGCTCTTTTCCCTGCTTCTCCAGCGCTTTTTGATCCGCACTCGGCGAGGGATAGAGCCCATAATTCAGTCCCGCACCGGAAGGGTTTCCGTTAATAGCTGAATTTTGAGTTGAGCTTGGAGGTGCGGCTGGATTATTTTCTTCCGAAGGAGCAGGGGCAGTGTTCTCTTTTGGTGGGGCGGGCTTCGCCTCTGTCACCGCAGGCTCTTCCGCTTCTG
>JAKVCH010000489.1 GCA_022447485.1 Polyangiaceae bacterium
GAAGCATCCAAAGACAGACGCCCGTTACACCTAAGGAAAAATAGAGTGCTCTACGATTATTCCGAAGACGCTCTCGTACGAAGGTCCAGTCGATTATATTCTCTGTCCGACTTGCTGGCGCCATCTTAGACTATTGCCTGTTGAGAGCACGAACCCGTGCAAGCGCGGATGCAATCACTTGATGCATATCGTAGTACTTGTACTCTGCGAGCCGTCCACCGAAGGTGACTCCCTCATCTTTGCGAGCAAGAGCCTGGTAGAGGGCGAAACGCTCTTTGTCTTCCGGTGAATTCACTGGGTAGTAGGGCGCTTTTTCATTGTTGTAGGAATACTCACGCATCACCACCGTGCCTGGTTGAGTCGATTGTCGTCGCTCAGGGTGCAGATGTTGAGGCTCATGGATCCGCGTATAGGGTATATCCTCATCAGCGTAATTCATCACGCTAGTGCCTTGAAAATCTGCTTCATCGAGCAACTCTGTCTCAAAACGAACCGAGCGCCAGTTTAACTTTCCGTGCTGAAACTTGAAGTAGCGATCGATCGGTCCCGTATAAACTAGGTGACCGGCGCGTGAACGCCAATGCTCCACGTCATCAAAGAAGTCGACACCCAGTTCGATATCGACTCCATCGAGCATTCGCTCAAATATCGGCGTATAACCATGCAACGGAATGCCTTGGTAGCGATCACTGAAGTAACTTGCGTCATAGGAGTTTCTTACAGGCAAGCGTGTAATGATGCTTGCTGGCAACTCCTTGGGGTCGCGTTGCCATTGCTTCAGGGTGTAACCTCGAATGAATGCTCGATAGAGGTCTTCACCGACCAGCTTGATAGCTTGCTCTTCGAGATTTTTTGGTCTCTGAATTGTGCCTTTTTTCGATGAGAGAAAGGCATCGACTTCGCTGGGTACAAGTGAGGTATTATAAAACGAGTTGATCGTTCCGAGATTGATCGGCATCGTATAAACTCGCTTCTGATATGTTGTGAGTACGCCGTGTCGGTAGTGATTAAACTCCGTGAACCGGTTGATATAATCCCATGTTCTCTGATCATTTGTATGAAAGATGTGAGTTCCGTAACGGTGCACATTGATGCCAGTGTCCTCGTGGTCCTCAGAATAGCAATTGCCGCCAATATGTTTTCGACTTTCCAAGACGAGTACTGATTGCCCGGCTTCTTTCATTTGCTGAGCGAAGACAGCTCCATACAAGCCACTGCCGACTACGACGAAATCATATTGTTTTTTCATGAATCAATTCTTTTTCTACTATCGGCGGGTTACCCCACGTAGCGTGCGTAAAAAATTGTCTGGAAAAAGGAGCGTATTGCCGCTTTCCAGAGACCCCACTTAACAATGCTGACCTGCCCTGTTTCTCGGTCATGATGTGGAATCGCGATATTGAGTACTCTTCGAGAGCCCTTTGAGAAACCACCCGAGATCAGAACGTTTGGCGCGAATGTGTTGTCCGGAATATGCTGAATCACTTGCTCCAGCTCTCGAGCGCGCATCAATCGGAAAGGGGTGTTGACATCTTTTACACTGTAACTGCCGAAGAGTATGCGAACTGCCATTCGCGATACGAAGCTGATTATCTTTCTGGCGAAGTTTTGTACTCGTCCATCTCGCCAGCCGAACACTGCATCGGCGTCAGCGCGCCGGGACCACAGCTTATCAAAATCGCTGGCCCGCATCTCATCATCGCTATCTACCTGAAAGACCCAGGTAGACTCGCTAACGACAAGGCGATAGCCCTTGAGGATAGTTGGGCCGTGTCCTGAATTTTCCTTATGGAGGACAGTGACACGGTCATCGTCGATAGCATCCAGGGCACTTTGAGTCCCATCTTGTGATCCGTCATTGAGCACCAGGATGCGGTAGGCGGTAGCATCGAGGAGAGCATCAAGAGCTGACACCCAAGACTTGACGACTTGAGCAATGCACTCCTCCTCATTGTAGACCGGCATGACGACACTGAGAGTGACTCTTGGCTTATTCAAAATTCTTCCTATTCCCTGTACGATGCTTAATCCGAGGGCTAGCAGTAACGCCAGAGCTGCACCAGTCTACTTCTCATGTTTGTTTTTAGGTTGACCAGTTGTGCTTGCACTAGTGGTGGCCGCAAATGCCGAGAGGGCCTTGTGAAGGCCCGTGTGACTGACTCTCAGGAATCTCGGCAAAGGAGTGCCCAAAGAACAGATACGGCATATTCAGCTCGTGGTTGCTTGCTGACTCGTTATTGACAACAGATGCAAACGTATAGTCTTAAAGCGCTCACTTTCCTTGATGTAACTAGGAAGAACGAGTGCTCCATGACAGGCTCAATGATGTGGACTGTCAAGCTCCATGTCTCCTGAGGGAGAGGTGACCGGTGCATTGAGTTGCGCCGTTACCACTGAATGAGCCGCAATTCGATTTTCAGGCTCACAGAATTGGATGAAAGCCAGTGAGCTTGAACCCGGGCAGTATAACTTCCGTGAGTGCCTTCTCTACGGCGGCTGCTGCAGATTGAGGTGGGGGGCAACCATAGATGCTCAGCGTCGGATCCTCCTCACTTGATTCGTCTTTCCAAAGTCTTCTGGACCAGTTGAGCATGAGCGGGAGGTAGGCGCTCACCATATGCCTATCCCTTTGAGTTAGCAGGCCAGAACTGACAAACCTCCAGCCGAGTTGGCTGTGCTTGATTTCATCTCTGAGGTGGTTTCTGTTGTAAGCACGACTTTGGGGATCGGTACATTCAGTATGTGCGTCAAGCAGCCATTGCACTGCAAATGTTTCACTAAAACAGCCTGCGAAGACGAGGCGTAAAATTCGTTGGTCAGCTTCACTAGCATGCGGAAAACGGACGGGTCGCTCACCGCGCACTTGAAGCTCAGGAAGCGGTGCTTTTGAGTAGCGCTCGACATAGCTCATACAAATGCTCGCGTGGCGAAGTTCGTCTTGTTGAGCGTTGTGCGCCATTTGCAAAAAGTCATTTGTACCGGGTAGGTACTGCAAGTCTTTGATAATATGCTCAAAGGCGAGCGCTGTTGTTCGCTCTCCAGATGCGCGTGAAAAGAAGTAGTCGGCGAGTCTCAGCCTTTGTTCGCTATCGAGTTCTGTCATCTGATGATTGGCAGGGCGCAGCCGCAAAGTTCAGCCCCATCCTCGCTGGGCAAGC
>JAKVCH010000049.1 GCA_022447485.1 Polyangiaceae bacterium
TGCGGATGACCGGGCTCTAACTCAAGGGCACTTTGCACCGCGGTGATGGCGCTTGTTTTCATTCCGGTTACATCATAAGCCCGAGCGAGGGTCAGATGATAGTCCACAACGCTTGGTTCAAGACGAATTGCTGAACGAGCCGCCCCGATGGCAGTTTTTCCGGCGTTTGGGGCTTTGAGATAGCAGACTGCCGATTGATGAAAGTAGCGGGCTTCATTAAGCGCCCGCGCAACTTTTGCGTATGACTTTCCAGCTCGACTGTACTCTCCAGCCTGTTCCTCGTATTGCGCTTGCTGTAAAAATTGGCCAGAAAATTCCTTTTCAGCCGCCAGCTCGGCCTTCTGTAGCTTATCGAGGAGAGTCATTGAATTGGGCTCTAGCTCGACAGCTTCGCGCAGGTGCAGGACCGCCTTGACTAGGTCACCGGCTACGGTTGCCTCATCTGCTTTCGCTAAAACTGTCATCAGGCCGCTATCTGCCTTTTCTTTTTTTGCTGCATATTGGGCTTGGAAATTCTGTTTTGCCCTTTCTTTCAGCAGGGCGTCAGTCATCGCGGGGTGATTGGTTCCTGATTTGGAGGATCGCTGGCTGTGGAGCTTTCGGGCGAGGTTTTTTCGCCGTGCTTCATTGGAGTCGGCGCGCCGACCAGGAGGTAGAGTGCTGCGCCGTTCGTGAGATTCTCTTCTTGGGTCATGAGGGGAATGCTGTTGATCGACGGCTGGTTTTTTCTGTCGAGTCGTCGAGTTGGGTGGTTGACTCTCTGCCCGACGAACCTCGGTTTCAGTCTGGGGAAGGGGCCGCATTGTTTCAACGCGGGGATCGCGCACGGCACTTCGCTCGCGGTTCTTCGTGACCTCTTCCACCACCACGATACTGCGAGATGCAGATTGAGCAAATTGCTCAGGTGATGGTCGGGCCACGCCGTGAGCCGGGCTCAGGGAACGCGTTTGTTGACGGCTCTCCAAATACAAGTCGTATTCTCTTCTTGTTTTTTTTCTCCCCAGAGCGTCATGGGCTTTCGTTAAAGCACTGAATACTTTTTGCTCGAGAGTTTCTTCCTCGTGAGTCTTTTGTGGCTGGTCGTCTTGGACGCTACGCTCGAAACGAAATTGCTTGACCAAGGCAAAGTAGGCAGCTTTAATTTCGGCTTTTGAGGCGTTTCGCCCGACTCCGAGAGCATGGTAGTAATCGCCTGAAGAGATGCGTTGCTCCAGCTCTCGCAGAGCAGTTAGCCTTTCACCCGTAGGGGGAGCGCTGGCACGGCCCCCTTCGGGCCTACTGGCGGACCGAGTCGATTCTGGTCCTGCAACAACTGGCCCGCTTTCGGACGCCGAGCTTGGAGCTTCGCGACCAATAAGAGTGTTGATTGTTTGAGGAGCTGAGTCTTTCACTGGTATTTTTGGAAAAAAAAACAGAAACCAAAAGGGAGCCGGGTAGAGTTCTCACTCTATCCCAAATTGGCAAGCTCAGCCGTCGTCCCTTCAGAAGCAAACTAGTCGATTTTTAGGCAGAAAACCAAGTCATAGTCATTTGTTACGAGGCTCTTGCTAGCGACGACTCTGCGGCTCGAGGGTTCTGCTTTAAAATGCTCTCATAAAAGGCTAGAAGTGAATGCGCCCCCGCCGGGAGCAGAGGGGCATCGGAATGAATGAGTATTTTACCTGCAGACTCCAAGATCCTGATCATCGATGACGAGCCATCGATTCGCCAGACCCTATCGATTCTCCTGCGACGAGCGGGGTACACTGTTTCAACAGCCGCTGGAGTGAAACAAGCGATCGAGTCCCTACGCACGGTGCCTAGTCAATTTCCAGTTGTCATCACAGACTTAGCGATGCCTGATGGTTCTGGGATGGACGTTTTAGCCGCCGCGCAGGCGCGCTGTGAATTCTCTCAATGCATTATGCTGACGGCCCATTCGACGGTTGAAAATGCTGTCGAAGCGATGAAGCTGGGGGCCTACGATTTTCTGGCCAAACCCTTCGATAAGAAGGAATTATTAGCCATTATTTCAAAAGCATTCGAGAAATATTCTTTACTGGCCGAGAATCGCTCTCTGCGTTCTCTCGTCAAGAATGAGCATCGCGACCTTGTCGCGCGCAGCTCGACGATGCGTTCTGTACTGGATCAGGTAGATCGCATCGCCCCTACCCGGAGTAGCGTTTTGCTGACGGGAGAAAGTGGAACCGGCAAAGAGCGCATCGCCCAGTTGATTCATGAGTCCTCTCCCAGGAAAGATGCTCCCTTCCTCGTGGTGAATTGTGGAGCAATCCCTGAGAATCTCATGGAGAGCGAACTCTTTGGCTACGAGAAAGGCGCTTTCACTGGGGCTCATCAGAAATCTCTGGGCATGTTTCGTGAAGCCGATGGTGGAACTCTTTTCTTGGACGAGATTGGTGAGTTGCCCTTGACCCTTCAAGTCAAGCTGCTGAGAGCATTGCAGGAGCGCAAGGTGCGTCCAGTCGGTGGAGCAAAGGAGGTTGCGGCAGACGTGAGAGTGCTCGCAGCCACGAACCGTAAGATCGAAGAAGAAGTGCAGGCTGGTGCCTTTCGTCAAGATCTCTATTACCGAATCAACGTTTTCCGATTGATTTTGCCGCCCTTACGCGAGCGACGCGACGATATTCCTGAGCTTGTTCAGCGTTTTCTCGAGCGCTTCTCGGTGGAAATGGGCAAGTTGGTGACGGGCTATACCCCCGATGCGCTGCGGGCATTGGTCGCCTATGAATTCCCGGGAAATGTGCGAGAATTGGAGAACTTCGTCGAGCGTGCGGTGGCCTTAGCTCAATCGACTCGTGTTGGCTTAGGAGATCTGCCCCCGGAGTTGAGTGGTCTGGCTTCCGCGCCAAGTCCCCAATTGACCACCTTGCCCGCGAGTGGCTGTCAACTCGACGAAGTCTTAACCGAGGTGGAGCGTCGATTGATGCTAGAAGCTTTAGAGCAGACCGGCGGCGTAAGAACGAAGGCTGCTCAGCTCTTAGGAATTAGCTTCCGCTCCCTGAGGTACCGTTTGCAAAAGCATGACTTCGAGGAGCCAGACTCCTCCTCGGAGCAGCCAGAATCGCAATGACTCCTGTCTGAATGTAGTAGAATGTATGGGGAGAAATGCCGGTTTTTGTGCTCAGGATTGCTTTTGCATGATACGCTTATCTCCAATGAACTTTTCACTGCGCCAGAGAGGTTTCACGCTTGTCGAATTAATGGTGACGGTTGTGATCATCTCCATCCTCATCGGCGTAGCGGTAATCGGTATACGCCAGCAGCGACAATCCGCGAAAAGTGCTGAGCCTCGAGCGGTAATTCGAGCGGTGGGCTCTGCTCAAGAGGTTTATCGGGCCGAGCATTTAGCTTATCTCGACGTCTCCTCATCGATGACCGATTATTATCCCACGGGCGCCCCCCAGTTCAATCGCGTATTTAGTTTTTATGGTTGGTCAGGATCGACAGCGGAGAACTGGGAACGCTTAGAGCCGGTCGTCGATTTTCCCGTTGAATTTGGCTACGTCGTGAGGGCCGGCTTACCTGCCACTTCAGGTATACCCGTTCCCGCGGGAGCCAGTGGCGTCGTGGCCGGAGCCCCTCCGCCGGAGCCCTGGTTTATCGTCGAAGCAGTAGGGGACCTCGATGGCGACGGTATCCGCAGCTACTTTACGACGACGAGTTTCACGACCAATGTCGTGGAGGTTCGTCCGGGTGAGTAAAGTATTTCGCGACGGTTCATTATTCATGAGTGAGTTTTTCAGAATGCACAATATCTCTTTTTCCTCAGCTCGACGGTCCGGTCTTTTCCGTCGAGGTTTTACTTTGATCGAGTTGATGATCGCCGTGGTGATTATTGGTATTTTGGCGTCGATCGCTGTTTACGGAGTGCGCAAATACGTTTTGCAGAGCAAGACTGCCGAAGCACGCTCGATGATCACTGATATCATGGGGGCTCAGGAAACCTACAAGACAGAAACTTTTGCCTATCTCAACGTAACCCCCGATAGTGACACTTACTATCCCGCGCAATTGGACACCTCAGGTCAAGTAGCTGTCCAGTGGGGGGGAACAGGCTGTTCGAATTGTCTCGAAAACTTCCAGACTTTAGGAGTTTCTCCCGACGGGCCCGTCTACTTTCGCTACTCAGTAGTGGCTGCACCGTCTGGTGCCCTCTCTGCTGGATCGGGTATTACCTACACCCTCCCAGATCCCGGGCGCTGGTGGTATGTTGTGAAAGCCGCGAGCGATCTCGATGGCTCTGGCGATGGTGTGCCTTACACGGTTTTTGCGGCATCGAGTGAACGGTCCGAGATCATTGTTTCGAACCCCGGTAATTAGGTGACTTCTTTTTCTCCATTGCAATTGGCCACGTTGGTTGCAGTTTTAGGCAGTTTGGCGGCAGTCTTTATTCCGCAGTTTTCGGCGAACTTTCGCGCCTCAAGAATTGCTGAGCCCCTGGATGGCTTGCAGCAGATTTCCCAGCGGGCCGCGGTTTTGGCAGCTGGAGCTTCCGTCAAGGAGGCCTACCCACCGTCCGCCCCCTTAACGCCGGCGGAAATACCTCAAGGCGAGCTTGTGGAAGATCCTGTGGGTACTTGGAGTCTGCCCACTTGGCAGCGTCTAGGGTTTTCTCAGCGCAGCCCTCACGCTTTTTCTTTTGAATTCGAGAGCCGCAACGGTGCGCCAGTTGCTCAATACATCGCCCGAGCAAGAGGAGACCTTGACGGCGATGGCGTCGCGTCTCTTTTTGAAATTTCCGGACGATCCTCCGACGAGGTCGCGCCAGAAACTTTTCCCGTGATTATGGCCCGTGAAGTCGAATGAGAGTCATTGTTATTTCTCTGCTCTGCATTGTGCTTGGTGCAGCAGTCGTCGCCAAGGTGCAGCCGCCGCTCTTAGACTACTACATTAAGGTGGATCGTCATGAAGATACGATCAAGTTGCCCAAGCCCGATCAGCTTGCTGTCTATAGTTTAGGCTATCGGGCGGCTCTTGCCGATTTCATCTTCGCCCAAGGATTAGTGAAGGCAGGCCTCCACTTTAATCAGAGGACTATCTTTCGTGAGGCCCCAGGGTACCTGCGGGCTGTCGTCGCTCTCGATCCTCGCTACCGCGATGCTTATCGTTATGCCGATGCTTTGTTGACGTTGAGTACAGTCATCATGCCACCTGAAAATTATCGGATTGCTCGAGAGATCATGACCGACGGTTTAAAAGAATTTCCCGACGATGCTGAGCTTTGGATGCAAACGGGACGATTTTTAGCTTTTTCTTCCGTCAAGTACATGACCGAAGACGAGGACCAAGATGAGTGGCGGCGGGCGGGTGGCGAGATGATGGCCCGTGGCTGTGCCCTTTGGCATGGTGAAGGAAGCCTTCCGCGTGACTGCTGGGTTGGAACCAATTTTATGGAGAAATATGGGGCTACCCAAGCCGCAATCTCTACCCTCAAGAAGCTGATGGTCATTTTGGATGATCCCAAAGCAAAGGCCGAGGCGGCATTACGATTATAGAAATTAGTGGGCAAAGAAGGGCAGGCGCGCGAAGAGCTTGCTTTGGAGCGCTTGAGCAAGTTGCATCAAAGTGACCTTCCTTTCTTGAGGCCCAGTTTCTATCAACTTCTCGTTCCGCCGAAGCAAGCGGCGAATTGTGTGGGGGAGCTCTCTGCTTCACCCAGCGTAGCCTGCGCTTCGACCTTTCTTGCTTGGGAAAAGTCTGCCAGCGAGGGCGTTGCTCGTTGAGCGGCCGCTACTCTTCATGGCCCTAGGAGTTCTTCAGGCTGAAATGCAGCAGAGGAGAAACATTCGAAAATAGAAAAAGGCAGGGTAGTTTGCCCTGCCTTTTTCGTTCTGTCTTTCAAGAGACTCTGCCCTTGAGGGGCAGAGCTTTTCACTTGAAGCGTACTGCTGCAGTGCTCGTTTTTCCTGCACCCACGTTGACGGTCTTCGTCTTTCTGCCGAGCTGCGGATGAATAAAGATCACCGTATGTGAGCCGGGAGAAACCTTCACGCCAAACTTTGGCGTGCTTCCCAAGGGCCGTCCGTCGAGAACAATGCGCGACATTGGAATTGAGTTGATATTCAGCTTTGAGTCACCCTTAGCCTGAGGCTTGGTCGTTGCTGTCTTTGTGGTGGTTGTTGTCCGTGTCGTTGTCCTTCGTGTCGGCGTTTTGGGCTTCGTTGTCGCCGTCGCCGTTGTCTCTTCTTCTTCCTCTTCGACTACTTCGATGAGGGATATCTCCAGAGAAGTCTCTGGCTTTTCCACACTGAACTCAATTTCCTCTTCAAAATCTTCATAACCTTTGCGGGTCGCGACGACTCGGTAGTCCTTCGCTGGGTCCAGAGTAATATCGATGGGGAGTTTTTGGCGGTGCAAAGGAATGCTCTTGGAGCCACCCTTGAGGTACATACGCGCGCCACTCGTATTTTCGCCGCGTGAAATCGTGACCATGGCGCTTTCGAGCTCGAACTCGGGGGAGACTTCGAGGATCTTGTCTTCCTCAACCGTCAGGGTTTTCTTGTAGGGTTTGAAGTACTTTCCACCCTTGATCTCGATGTCATGCTTGCCCGGCTCGAGGTCGGTCAGCTTCTGAGGTAATCCGCCCACCTTTTTGCCGTCGACAATGAGGGTGAGACCATCAATTTCTGAGCTGACGCTGAGTCCTGTGCCATCGGATGCTTTGCTGAGCTCAAGATTCAATACCGCCTCAGATCCTCCTTCGACGGTGACTAACTTGGTGGCCGAGTCTGCGTAGCCAGGAGCGGAAGCCTTTACCTTGTGGCTACCTTTCTCGATGCCTTTCACCAGACAGATTTCTTCATCACTGCAGGCTTCGGCTCCATCGACGCTAACAACCACGCCATCGATTGCCTTACCATTCGCGCCCGAGACAGATACAGCGAGATCACCAGTGCTTGAGCCGCCTAAGAAGGCGAATGCTAAGCCAGCGGCAACGACGAGGCCGCCGACTCCTGCAATGATTGCATTCTTTGGTAGGGGTGCTCCGGGGGCAGCAGCGGCGACGCTCGGCTGGGCAGCCGCTGCGCTTGGCGTGGAGACCTCTTTCGCTTTTGATGCTTGAGGAGCTGAGCTTCCGGCAGCAGGGCTTCCGGCAGCAGGGCTTGGTGATTTTTAAAGCAAGGCTTGGGCAGACTCTTCGCCTGAGCGATCAAAGACGGTTGTTTTCTCGTCATCGTCATCCCAATCCATATCGCTAGCGCCGCCCTGGTTGAGGGGGCCGGCACCACTCACATTTGAGTCACTGGGAGCGCTTGCTGCAGGTGCACTGGGTGCTGGAACCGCTGCTGGAGTGGGAACGGCCGCAGGAGCGGGAACGGCAGACGGGGCTGGGACCGCGGCTGGCGCTGGGACTGCGGCTGGCGCTGGGACCGCTGCTGGCGCTGGAGCTGGAACCGCTGCACTTGCTGGAGCCGGCGGCGGAGGCGCTGTAGCTTTGCTTGGCGCTGCTGGAGGGGGAGGAGCAATCGACCTGGTCGGAGCGCTCGGCACGGGCGGCGCGATTGATTTTTTCGGTGCAGGTACTGGGGCCGGGGTCGGCGCAGCTGGAGCGACGGCAGCCGGTACAGCAGCAGGAGTCGGTGCAGCCGGTACAGCAGCAGGAGCCGGCGCAGCTGGTGCTGGTGCTGGCGCAGCAGGAGCCGGCGCAGTTGCTTGTGCTGGAGGCGGTGGAGCGACCGACTTTTTGGGCGGTGGAGGCGGCGCCATCGATTTACTTGGAGGCGGAGGTGGTACCTTACTCTTCGACGGCGGTGGAGGCGGCGCCTTACTGCGAGCAGGCGGAGGCGCAGCGAGTCCAAGCAGAGTTTTCTGGTTCGAACCGCCAGGTGTTGGCTTCTTGGATAGGCTCTCGAAAATATCGAGATCTGAACCGCCCTTATCGCTCATTGTAGGATAGTCTCCTGAGGAGCGCCGTGATGGCGCATCAACATATTGGTTTTAAAAAAAAATCTCTCTTCCAACGTACCGCAACACCGGACATGAAAGCTTGCGCTGAATAGCGCGAGGTCGTTCGGGTGTCACTAAAATTGGCATCAATCAAGCGTTCACATTTCAAAATGACCGTTCTCTGAAACTCCTGACGTTTTCTCAGTCGCCCTTTTTGTGGTCTGGTGAATAAAATTTTATGAGAATAGAATTTCCAGTAGAAATCTCTCCCCGGGCTGTACTTCGTGCCCGGCGCATGAATTTAGCAGGATCGCTCATCAATTCTGATACGCTCCACCCATGGTTTTTCGTTTCGACCGACGTAGCTTCGTCATCGCCCTCGGCGGGATGCTGCTCGGTGGTTGCTTAGCAAAGAGCCTCCCTTTACCCCCACCTGGACAGCCTTTCGTGAGCGCTCCCGACGAATTGGGTTTTGCGACAGTTCAAGGGAAGATGCCTGATGAGACCACGGCCTTTGTGCAAAACTTAGAGAACGGTCTCTATGTCGGGCAAGACACGGAGCCTGATGGCAGATACTTGCTCAAGATTGAGGCCAGCGTCGGAGATGTATTGGTTGTCTATTATGAAGACGGTTTTGAGCGTAGCCCAACCGTTCGCGAAGTTGTTCCCGCAGAAGACGAAGCGCTTCCGTCGGTGACGATTACAGAAGCCGATCCAAGTGAGTGATAACAACGTAAGCCTGGTCGTATTGAGCCAGGCTTGTCGAATGAGTCATTGATTAGACGGTACGCAAGACTCGTCGGCCATCGGATGCGGAGTGAACCATACTCGGACGGGTGTAGGTTTTTCCAATGCCGAAGATTGGGTCAACACGCTCGTCGATATCTCCGAGAAGATCGTAATCTGTTGCTTGCCCAATCTCGACTTCTACCAGACTTCCGGGCAGAGCTTCTCCACCGGAAAGAAAGACCGTGCCATCGATATCGGGCGCTTGTCCTCGGTGGCGGCCGACTAAGACGAGTTCACTCTCTTGAGATGGCCCTTCTACTAAGACCTGAAGTCGTTTGCCGACAAGGGCCTTGTTTTTACGCTTGGAGATCTTTCTTTGGATGCTCATCAGGCGTCTCGCGCGGTTGTACGAGTCTTGGGATGTTACTTTTTCTCCGAGGGAAAAAGCATGGGCTTCTTCTTCGTCGGAGTAGCGAAACACCCCGACACGATCGAACTCAGCCCATTGCACAAAGTCGACAAGCTCCTGAAATTCTTCTGGTGTTTCGCCGGGGTGCCCGACGATAAATGCCGTTCGGAAAGTGAGACCATCGATTCGAGTACGCATTCTCTCGACTAGGTCGTAGAGTCTCCGTCCCCCATGACCACGCCTCATGCGTCGAAGCATGCCGTCGGCCGCGTGCTGAATCGGCATATCAACGTAGGGTAAAACAACTGGATGGTCGGCGATCAGCTCGATGAGGCCATCGGTCATCTTCTCTGGGTAGAGATAAAACAGTCGTAACCATTTGAGCCCTTTTACGTCCGCGACTCTTCGAACCAATTCGGCGAGATGAGTGCCGTCGCCCAAGTCGCGCCCATAGGAGACTGTATCCTGGGAGATGAGGTTGATTTCTAAGACGCCGGAGTCAACCAGACGCTCGACCTCTTCCACGACGTCTTCAATACGCCGACTGCGCTGTTTCCCTCGCAGCTGAGGAATCACGCAGAAGGAGCACTTCCGATTGCACCCCTCGGCTATTTTGACGTAAGCGCTCGCCCCACGGGTAGAAAGGGTCCGCGGGTCATTCGCGCTCACAACCCAATCAGCCGGATTGCCGACGAGCATGCGCTCTGCTTTATCCTCCAGCACGTGAGCGATTTTCGGCATATCGCTCGAGCCCAAGAAGTGATCCACCTCGGGCATGCCGGCCGCCAGGTCCTCAGAGTAGCGCTGGGAGAGACACCCTGTGACAACGAGCTTTTTGCAGCTGCCTTGCTTCTTATATTCAGCCATTTCGAGAATCGTATTGATCGATTCTTCTTTTGCTCCGTCAATAAAACCACAGGTGTTGACGACAATGACTTCAGCATCGTCCGCGGCTTCGACGTGCTCAAAACCTTGGCCGCGCGCCGTGCCCAACATGATCTCTGAATCCACTCTATTTTTAGGGCAGCCGAGGGAAATAAAGTGGACTTTTCTTTTGGTCATGAGAAGAGGCAGACCGGGGGCAGAGCCCCCATGCTGGGTGGTTGAGGTTCTAGCCCTCGAAGGCCTTTAGCTCTGAATGAGATCCGTGAATCTTTTGAATAGATAATAGGCGTCGTGGGGGCCGGCGGCAGCTTCTGGGTGGTATTGAACACTGAATGCTTTGGCATCCGGTGCAACAAGACCTTCATTGGTACCGTCGTTCAGGTGAATATGACTCGAATACGCCGAACCGCCAATTGAATCGACATCGACAACAAAACCGTGATTTTGGGAGGTGATTTCGACACTATTTGTTTTCATGTCTTTCACGGGTTGATTCAGACCACGATGCCCGAATTTCATTTTATAAGTCGACGCGCCTAGAGCTTTGGCAAGGAGTTGGTGACCCAAGCAGATTCCAAAGATTGGCTTCTTCCCTAAGAGGGACTTCACGGTGTCGACCGCATAGCCCAATGCAGCCGGGTCGCCCGGTCCACTGGAGAGAAAGATACCCTCGGGATTCATTTTCAAAATATCTTCCGCGCTCGTGGTGGCTGGTACAGCCGTTATGTCGCAACCGGATGCAACAAGACAACGCAAGATATTTCGTTTTGCTCCAAAGTCGAGAGCGACGACTTTCATTCTTTCGCCGTGGGGTTGAACTAAACGCTCTCCCATCACCTCAGGAGTCCAGTCTTCGAGGGTCTCGGTAAATTGATACGCTTCTTTCGGCGTGACCTTGCTGACTAGATCGAGACCCTCCATCGTCGGGGCTTGTCGTGCCAGGTCAACCAGGTCATCAGGGTTACCCGTGCCGATACAGCCATTTTGAGAGCCTTGGTCTCTGAGGCGTCGCGTGAGAGCCCGGGTGTCGATATCGCTGATTGCGACGACTCCTTTGGCGCGGAGGTAATCGTCAAGATTTTGCTCGCTGCGGTAGTTTGAGACCACTCGACTGGCATCTCGTACAATAAAGCCGGCTGCCATGGGCCGACCCGTCGTGCTTTCTGGGTCGTCACTATTCACCCCGACGTTGCCAATATGGGGGCTGGTCATGGTGACGAGTTGACCCGAAAATGATGGGTCCGTTAAAACTTCCTGGTAGCCGCTCATGCCAGTAGTGAAAACCACCTCGCCGACGGCTGAGCCTTCGCTGCCAAGGCTGATGCCCTCCAAGATGGTTCCATCTGCCAATGCCAAATATGCGCGTGTCATAGTTTCTTTCAAGTACTCTTCTGGTTCAGTTCTGGAGCGTGGAGTCGTTGGGTGAGGATGACTCTCGCTTCTTCGAAGTGGACGTTTCGTCAAAAATAATCTTTCCGCGGGCCATGGTCAGCCGCACGCGGGCTTTTAGTTCATTCTTCATGAAGGGCGAATTCAGGCTTTTGGTTTTGAGCTTTCGCTCGGCTGGTATCCAAGAGCAGGACGGGTCAATCAACGTCAGCTCGGCGAGTCGCCCCTCTTCAATTTTGGGTACATCAAGACCTGCGACCCGCGCAGGTGCCTGGGCCAGGGCATCGATCAGGCGCGGCAGGGTAATTCCCTCTTTGCCGACCAATTGCACGAGCAAAGCGAAAGAAAGCTCAAGGCCCATCATTCCAGCGCTTGCTGCGTCAAATTCTAAGTCCTTTTCCAAGCGAGAATGGGGAGAGTGATCGCTGGCGATCGCGTCGATTCTACCGTCGGCTAAGGCGCGACGCAGGGCTACGACGTCTCTTAGCTCTCGTAGCGGCGGATTCACTCGGCAGGCTGTATCGTAGCCAATCACAGCATCATCCGTGAGCAAAAGGTGATGAGGCGTAACTTCTGCACTGACTCTCAAGTTGCGAGCTTTTGCGTCGCCAATAATTTGCGCCGCCCCTTGAGTCGAGATGTGGGCGGCATGGTAGCGTCCTCCTACGTATTCTGCGAGTTGCACATCGCGGGCCAGGATGGTGTCTTCTGCAACGCGCGGCCAGCCACGCAAGCCGAGGCGGGCGCTCACAGCGCCTTCATGCATGACCGCGCCGTCTGTGAGATTGTGGTCCTCTGCATGCTGAATCACCGGCACATCAAAGTTACGGGCATACTCGAGCGCGCGCCGCATTACCGCAGCGTTCATGACGCATCGGTGACCGTCGCTGATGCCCACGGCGCCAGCGTTCTTCATTTCGCCGACTTCTGTCAGCTCTTTCCCCTG
>JAKVCH010000490.1 GCA_022447485.1 Polyangiaceae bacterium
GAAGCACGTACTCGCGCTTATTCTTTCCCATCTCTTCTTTGATTTGAGAATTGATGCGCTCCCGCATCTTTAGAATCTCTAATTGACGCGTCAAAAGACGTAAAACCTTTTTGATACGCTCATTGACTTCGACCGTCTCGATCAGCTCTGACTTTTCGTCGACCGGCGCATCGAGGTTCGCCGCAACAAGGTCAGCCAATGCACCCGGTGCTTGAATCGAATCGATCAGACTGCCGGCTTCCCGTGGCAGTTCAGGCATCAGTTGAATCACCTGCTTGGCAACTTCGCGCAAACTCATCGCCAGGGCTTCGGCCTCGACGTCTTCAGTCGGCGGCGTATGAATCCGCGTTACTTTCGCCTTGAGGTAGGGCTCTCCCTCGATAACTTCGTCGAGACGAATCCGAGTCAGGCCCTGCAGGATCAACGAGTAATTTCCAGAACTATGCTTCAGCGCCTTGAGCACTCGAGCTGCACAGCCCACGTTGTAGAGATCTTCTTGCCCAGGATCATCCGTCGCAGGATCTTTCTGAGCAAAAATAG
The DNA here is from genome assembly GCA_022447485.1 of Polyangiaceae bacterium. Taxonomy (GTDB): domain Bacteria; phylum Myxococcota_A; class Polyangia; order Polyangiales; family Polyangiaceae; genus NIC37A-2. Next base: position 541 of record JAKVCH010000490.1, read on the forward strand.
CAATGATAGGACTGTCGAGGTTATGAACGTCCTCGACGAGCGCTACCGATTTCTCGCGACCCACGTCAAAAGGGGCAACGGCTCCGGGAAAAAGAACCGCGTTTCGAATGGGTAAGACAGCGAGTTCTTCACCGAATTCAATTTCGTCTTCGGCAACAGGGGGTGGAGGGGCGGAGGGAGTATCTTGATCGCTCATGTACTTGCTCTAGTTGTTGGACCACTCGGTCGAGAGGTCAACCTAATCACTCAAATTAGCGACACAAGCCGTTCAGGTCCAAATGATCAGTCCTCGATGACCCTGGGGGCGATTCTTGCGGCTGGAAAGCGCCAAAAGATGAAAAAATGCGCTATGTCGCCAGCGTGCGCACTTTATTTTTTGGAACTCCAGCAATTTCCGTCCCCGCTTTTGAAGCTCTGACAACTATTTCAGAAGTCGTTGGCGTGGTCTGCCAGCCAGATCGCCCTTCAGGTCGCGGCATGAAAATGCGCCCTCCGGCCGTCAAAATTGCAGCATTGGCAAAAAACATCGAGGTCTATCAGCCTGAAAAGGTCAAGGACGGCGCCCTGGCGAATTGGATCAGAGAGAAAAATGCCGACCTAGCCCTGGTGATCGCTTATGGAAGAATATTAAATCGAGAGGTTCTCGACGCACCGCTGAATGGCTGCCTGAATCTACACGCTTCGCTTTTACCGGAGTATCGAGGAGCCGCGCCGATTCAACGAGGGCTCATGGACGGGCGCGGGGAAACGGGACTCTGTCTGATGCAAATGGACGAAGGGATGGATACCGGCGATGTTTTGTCGACCTACCGCTTGCCCATTGAACCAGAAGAGACGGCAGGCTCTCTCGCTGAAAAGATGGGCGCGCTCGCGGCAGAGATGACCAGGCGCGAAATTCCACGATTTATGGCGAGAGAGCTCAAACCAACGCCACAAGCTCATGACGCAGCCACTTACGCGCCTCCGATTACCAAGGACGACAGTCTGCTCGACTTGAACCAGGAAGCGAACACGCTGCAGAATCAAATACGAGGTCTTGCTCCGCGGCCTGGTGCCTCTTGTCGTCATCTATCCAAGACTTCTGGTCAGGAACGTCGATTGCGCATTGTCTCGGCGAAAGCCCTCAACTCCGAAGAGATCTCAAGCCGCAGCCTGGCAGTTGGTGAAGTAGATATTAATTGCGGACGACTGCTCGTGGGCTGCGGCAAACAAACCTGTCTGGAAATTCTCGAAGCCCAGCTCGAGGGAAAGAAGTGTCTCGGCGCTACAGATCTCGTGAACGGTCGTACGCTGAGCGCTGGTGACCGCCTCAGCTCCCTCAGTCTCAGCGGGAGTTAGAACAAAGATTCTCCCAATAGCCGACATTTGCCTACACGATATTTGGAAAATAGCGTGACAACCCGGGGATGCTTTCGATTCTAACCCTTATTTCTCAAGAAACTCGAGAACAGCTAATTTCTCGGTCAGATCAAAAGGCAAAACGGACTATTCTACTAGGACACCGCCTCAAGGCCGCTTCCATATTTACGACGGAAGTGCCCAAAACTTCTAAGTCTGCCAAGACGTTGCTATGAGGTAAGGTGCATGGCTGTCGTTGGAATCGACCTGGGCACTACCAATACGGTAATCGCGGCTGTCCGAGATGGACGAGCTGCAGCGCTCAAGGATAAATTAGGTAGAGCTCTTCTTCCGAGTGTCGTCTCTTATCCCCTGAAGGGCGAGGCGCGAGTCGGCTATGAGGGCAAAGATCGGCGAGCTCTCGATCCTGAAAACACAATTTATTCGATCAAGCGCTTGATCGGCAGACCCTTTGGGAGCGAACACGTTCAGCGAGCGCGCACACGTTTCCCTTTCGAATTGACCGAGGGGCCGGGAAGTACAACTCTAGTAAAAACCCACGGCGAGTCCCATACGCTGCCAGAAATCAGCGCGCTCGTCTTAGAGGAAGGGCGAAGTATCGCCGAAGCGCGCCTGACCACTCCGGTGAGCGATGCCGTCATCACTGTTCCGGCAAACTTCAACGACCTTCAGCGTGCCGCTACGAAAATCGCTGGCCGCAGCGCGGGACTGAATGTTCTCCGTATATTGAACGAGCCGACGGCCGCAGCTCTCGCCTACGGGTTTGGAAAAAAAGGTCGTGAACGCATCGCCATCTACGACTTTGGAGGTGGAACCTTCGACGGCACAATCCTCGACCTCGCCGAAAACGTCTTCGAAGTCCTCGCAACTTCTGGGGATACATTTCTCGGCGGAGATGATCTCGACCAAGCGATTGCTTCGCGAATGGCCGAGGCGCTCCTCGAGAAGAACCGGATTGATGCAAGCGCAGACCCGATGGTGCAAGAGCAACTGCGCATTGCTGCAGAAAAGCTGAAGATGGACCTCTCCACCCGAAGCCAAGCTAAAGCTCGCTTCGATGAACTGAACTTTGAATTCGATATGCGGCGAGCGGAGTTTGAAAAACTCGCTGAGCCCTATGTCAGTCGTTCCTTAGAGGTCTGCCAGGAAGCATTGGACACCGCTGGAATCGAACCCAAGAAGCTAAGCCAAATTCTGCTCGTTGGAGGCTCCACGCGGATTCCACTCGTGCGACGC
>JAKVCH010000491.1 GCA_022447485.1 Polyangiaceae bacterium
TATTCGCGCCGAGGGTCACGATGACTTGTGGCCTTTGCCTGGAGATATCTTCCTGAAAGAGGGGCAGGCATTGACTCAAGCGAGGAGGAGGCGGGCCCGGAGTAGTTTCCGCAGAGGAAGATAGTCGTTCGGACGAAGGCTCAGATTTGATGAATGTTGACAGCCCCACCTCGTCAACTTCCAGTCCCATGGCCCGAATCATTTTATCTAAGAGTTGGCCGGCTTCATCATCGAGAGGAGAAGCGAGTGATTGCTTTTCATCATGGCCCCACTCCGCCAAGAAGAGTAAACCAGCCCGATTTTGACCTCGAGTAAAGTAGAGAGGATGCTGGGAGGGATGATGCTCGGAGAGGGCATTTCGGAGGAGTGGCGGTAAGTCCGGCTCTTTTTTTTCGTCCGCTGCAGCAGTGGTGGGCTGTGTTCTGGGCTTTTTCTGTTTTGCGCTTGGGGCTTGAGCAGAGGTCGGCCCCTTGGGTCTGCTTGAGGATGGAGCAGAAGCAGTGGGTGGTGTCGCTAACCTTTGCTCAACTGGAGCTTTCGCGCGACGAGAAGCTGCTGCTTCTTCTGCCCAAGGCGATGGCTCGTGGAAAGCGGCGAAAGCCTCCTCTTCGGAAGATGTACCGATGGCGTCAGGAGTCTCAAAGCGATCTTCATTCGAAGCCGTCGTCTGCGCCAAGCGCTGAGTGCTGCGCGGTGCCGGTGCAGAAAGCTGAGGTAGAGCTGCAAGCTTTTCTTTGAGCTGGGGGTCGCGAGGTAGACCTGTCGTGCCGCAATCATCATGCCACTCGACGTAGGCCTGCAAACTGGCCGCAATCGCGGCCAGTTCTTCGTGCAAGGAGAGGTCGTCGCCAGAACTCACGAAGGGCTCTTAACCATCTTGCTCACTCAGCCAACGCTCCGCGTCTAAGGCTGCCATACAGCCTGTGCCAGCAGCCGTGACTGCTTGTCGATAAACCCAATCAGCTACATCGCCAGCCGCAAAGACGCCTTCTACACTTGTATGGGTCGAGCCAGGTGTCACCTTGATGTAGCCATTATCGTGCGTGTCCAGTTGTCCCTGAAAAAGCTCGGTCATGGGTGTGTGGCCAATCGCCACAAAAAGAGCTGCGACTTCGATGTCTCGCTCCTGCTCAGTTTTAAGGTCTTTAATCTTGAGGCCGGTCACCTCATCCTTTTCTACACCCAAAACTTCTGTGACCTGATGGCTGTAGAGGATCTCGATTTTAGGATTCTCGGCGACGCGCTTTTGCATAGCCTTAGAAGCCCGGAACTCATCGCGACGATGAATGAGCGTCACATGCTCGGCGAGCCCTGAGAGGTACATGGCTTCTTCCATTGCAGTATCGCCGCCACCAACGATTGCAACGCGTTGATTGCGGTACAATGCGCCGTCGCAAACAGCGCATGCGGAAACGCCTCGGTTCTTTAACTTCTCTTCACTCTCGAGACCGAGATAGTTGGCCCGAGCGCCGGTAGAAATGATGATGGAGTCTGCTGTGTGCAAGATGTTCTCATCTTCGCCAACCCAAATCTTAAAGGGGCGCGATGAGAGGTCGACTTTTTGAACGTCTTTGGTGATGAGCTCAGTACCTTGCTTTTCCGCTTGTTCACGAAATTCACCCATCATGCGAGGGCCAGTGACACCGGTGGGGTAGCCTGGGAAGTTCTCAACGTCGGTGGTGAACATTAATTGTCCTCCAGCGATAAGACCTCCTGCATTGAAGCCTTCGACGCAAAGGGGGGAGAGGTTGGCTCGGGCAGCATAGATTGCTGCGGTCAGGCCCGCGGGGCCAGAACCGACGATCACGACTCGATGATGTGGAGTGGACATGGCTCAAGAAGTAACCACCGAAAGGGCAGGGGGCAAGCAGAAGAGCAAAGAAAAAGGCACCCCATGGGGTGCCTTTTCGATGCCATTAAAAAGCAATCTGGGGGTTTCTAGAATGCGTAGAATCCCGCCAGGGTCGGGGTCAGAGCAAAATAGAGCCCACCGGCTGGCAAGTAGAGTGAGGCCTGCACATCGAGGGTCACACCCATTTCCGGTTTGATGGCGTAGGTGAGGCTTGCTCCGGGAGCAACCATGGCTGAGCCTCCCACTCGGTAAACGGCTGCGGTGCCGCCATTGAGATTGCCGTCCGGGCCCTTCGTGGGAACAGTGTTCTGTGCCCGTGCGGCTCCTTCTCCGTAGCCTGCAGCTAGGTAGATCGCCGGGCGAAGTCCCGTCTTTGATAGTGAGGTGAAAACGTAGGTGCCTCGGGCCTCAAAGGTAACGGGTACGAAGCCTTTGGGTGGCGAGTTCAAGAAGCCGATACCTAATTTTGCTCCAGCGAGGATATGGTCGGTGAATGCATAGTCGTAGCCAAGTTTGATTCTTAACTGACCACCAGCAAGACCAGTGCCGACGTCGTCGACTTGTTCTCCGGCGTCGATATTATTGTCAAAATATTGCTCGCCACTGGAGTCAAAGCATTGGTACCCATTTTCATTGAATCGGATGGGGTTACACGCATTGTCAATGCCCATGACGCCAATGTCGAGGCCAACAGATACGTTCACCCAATGCTTCTTGTAAGGACCTGCTGGTTCGTCCGGTGTATCGGCTGGAACGCCGCAGTAGCCATCGACGCAAGCACCCGTATCGCAGTCTGAGTCTGCGGTACAGCTCGGTGCGCTCTCGCAGGTACCGTTGGCACAAGTCAGACCACAGGCACATTCGGTGGAGTTGTTGCAAGCGCCTCCCCAATCAATCTCTCCACATTTTTTCTTCTCGGCCGGGGTACAGCCTGGGAAGTCAGGGGGGCAATCTACTTTTGAGATACAGCGTTCGACTGGTTGTCCGCCAGGAAATGACAGGGCTTCAGGCTCATCGGTTTCGATGATCTCAAAACTTGCCGACTTCTTTTTTGAACCGTATTGATCCACCCATTTCTTGGCAGCGTCTTTCGCACCGACGTAGTAGCTGAGTGGGCCTGGATTGTTGGTGGCGTCGCAAGGGATCGTGACCTGGAAGGTCTCCCCGACTTTCGTCATCGTGAGCTTATTCCACTTCGTTTCGCCGAAGGCCTTGAACTTGACCATCATGCTGGCCGCGTCTGCATCAGTTGTACAACTGAGCGG
>JAKVCH010000492.1 GCA_022447485.1 Polyangiaceae bacterium
GATTGCCGTAGCAGAAGATCAGTCCCCTGACCTTTTCGAGGCCCAAGCTGGCGTCAAGCTGATGTCCCGCTCGTTCTATTACACGGGCACCCTCGACAACTACTTCGATGCTGGAGTCACCGGCGTCCCCGCTGACTACACCCTTCCGGCCTCGCCCGTGATCTCTCTCGACCTCGAAAGCTATCCAGGGGTGCTCTTGAGCGAAGAATGGCTTCATTATGTCGGCACGATTCTCCGAGCCGATTTGGGCTTCGGGACCACCTCCCAATTTCAAACAGCAGAGGGGGACACCCTCAAGGCTCGAAACGAGTACTTTGGAATCATGGCGGGTCTGAAAGGGCGGATACCCCTGCCTTGGCTGGAATTAGAGCCTTCATTCGCCTGGGGTATCGACTCAGCTTCACTCAACTCGATTGATACAGCGATAGCGGCTCCCGTTCCTAAAGTTAGTTATTCCTACCTGCGGCCGGGGTTACGAGCGCGGTTGCGGGTTGAAAAAGTCTACGTGGAGCTCGACGCCGCCTATCGTATTGGCCTGAGCGCTGGCGGCATCGAAAAAGCCCAAGTGGGGGTGACCGATCCACCCCCTCATTTCCCGAATACAAAATTCCTCGGCTTTGATGCCTCCGCTGTGGTTGGTTTTGCACTCAGCTCCCGCGTCGACCTAAAAGCTGGTCTCGATATCGTGCAATATGGCCTCAATTTTAATCCCGTTGAGCTTGCACCTCAGGATGAGATCGCTGGCGGAGCCACCGATCGCTACATCTCCAGCTGGATCGGTGTATCTTTTCACCTTCCTTACGCTGCCGCCCCAACTCCGAGCTCGGTTCAACCTGCGAACGCACAGAGCATCGACGGCAAGAGCGACACGCCCCAACCAAGTGAAGATGAGATTGACGAGGAATTCGATGATTTTGACTTCTAGGCGACTCGGCTTGTCTATTTTTCCTCTGATTCTTCTTCTGGGAGGTTGTGAATCAACAGCTGGGAAAGCGGCGGAGACAACGAGCACGCCCCCTGTCCACCAGGTCAACGAGGACGCGACCGATGGGCCCACCCAAGGTCGCGGCCAGAGTGAAACGCTTCGGGCCGAAAGCGAATTCGTACAGAGAGGAGCGCCTCTTTCTCACCGTCCCGTCACTCCAATCAGCCAGCTCCTGGCCCATCCTAAAAACTTCACCGAAGAGAAAGTTAAGCTCCAGGGGGTAGTACAAAGAGCGTGTACCAAACGAGGCTGCTGGATGGAAATCGCGGCAAAACCTCCTGAGCCAGGGCACCCTCAACGCCAGGATTCACTGCGCATCACTTTCAAGAACTATAGTTTCTTCGTGCCCTTGAATGCTCAGGGCATGCAAGCAACGGTTGAGGGCCGCCTTGAGGTGAAGAAGGTACCTAAAGAGAGGGTAGACCATCTAAAAGCAGAGGGAGCTCGCTTCCCGCATCAGAATGCAGACGGCAGCGCCAATGAACTAAGAATTGTTGCCACTGGAGTTGAATTACACCGTGGTTAAGGCGGACAAAACGACTTCGGTTCCGGGCGTAAAAAGGTGCCTTACTCACCTCACTTTGCAGACTCTCAGCTGGCGAGCTGTGCTCCTTCTCCCCAGCCTCGTGATGGGTTGCCACGAACAGTCGCCGAGCCCTGAACTACCTCTACCACTCAACACGGGATCCCACCCGCTTATTCAAACGGAGGAAATTCCCTCCGAATTGCCCGCACTCAAAGATCAAAAAAAGGCCACGCGAGCCGAGGCTCCAGTATCTCTCAGCGCTGAGGTCGCCCCAGCGCCGCGCCTGCCCGAGGACCTGCCAATCGGGCGCTCGATCGAAGTTCCAGTTGTTGGAGATCGCCCCCTACGAGTCGCCCACGCCTCCCATGATTCCAACGAAGCAATTATTTATCTCCATGGCATGTGTGGTAACTCGAAGGGTGCCGAGCCCTGGCTGGACCTAGCTCTGAGTCATGGCACGTTGATCGTCGTACGAGCCGATCAACCATGTAAAGAGCGCCCGGGATATCGGTGGCCGAAAGATCCTCAGCTCATTCAAGAGCGAATTGAGCACGCCCTTGCTTTGACCAAGAAGGCGCGCAATGGCTTGCTGAACACGGAAAGCGTTACGCTGATTGGTTATTCCCAGGGCTCTCACCGGGGCGAGCGACTCGCAGAGCTCCGACCGAACATGTATCCCCGGGTGATCCTCGGCGGCCCTCCTACGCTTTCTGACCCCCAACGCTTGGCCGCCGTTCAACGGCTTGCTTATCTTGGTGGAGAGCGAGAAAAGCGAGACCATATGATTGAAAGCCATCGCCTCACGGCAGCGGCTGGCATCAACTCCCGGTTTTTCCTTTTGCCTCAGGCACCCCACGGCAGTTACGGTCCTCAAGGTCACCAGGTGATGCAGCAGGTCTTCCGCTTTCTCTATGATGAAAGCTAAAGAGAGGAGACTTCCGCACTTAGTTGGCTCGAAAATTTCGCTTACTTGGCATATTTTGCAATAAAGCGACCAGCCTTCGCCGGTAATAGACGAGCAGCCAGGCTCATCGCATGACCTTCCCAGCCAACATTCACTTGTGCTCGCTTCTGCTCGATGGCTGAAATAACGGCCTGAGCAACCGCCTCTGGCTCGCATCCTCTTTGCAGAAGTAATTCTCGCACTTGCTCCTGATGCTCGGCCGATAAGTGAGCCGCTTCTCCGATAGAGGTTCGAACGAGCCCTGGACAAATCACTCCTACGTGCACCGAGGAATCCACCAGCTCACCAGCCAGAGCTTGAGTGAGCCCGACCAGAGCAAACTTAGACGTTGAATAGGCCGTCAGCGGCGTGAAGCCAACTAAGCCAGAGGCAGAAGCCATATTAATGATCGCGGCTTCGGGACGCTCTTTGAGCAAGGGCAAAAGAGCCTGGACTAAATGCACTGTGCCCCAAAGGTTCACATCGAAAACCTCGTGCCATGCCTCCAGGCTGGTTTCACTAAATGACCCAACTTGTAAGATACCTGCGTTGTTCACCAATATATCTACATCGATAGCCTCCGTTTTGAGCCAACTGATAAAATCGGCCACTTCCTTCGGATCACGAATATCT
>JAKVCH010000493.1 GCA_022447485.1 Polyangiaceae bacterium
AACCATTTAAACCAGATGAAATTCTGCTTTGTCTCCGGAAGGCGGAAGAGCGAGAAGCGCTGAAGAAAGAGAACCGAGCATTACGCGAAGAAATTCAGAAGAGCGCTACCTTCGAAAGCATTCTTGCTCGTAGTGCGAATATGCAAAAAATATTTCGTACTATTTCAAAGATATCGGACTTTAAAACAACCGTATTAGTCAGTGGTGAGAGCGGTGTGGGGAAAGAGCTAGTTGCTCGGGCCCTCCATCAGCGGAGCTCGAGGCGCGGAGGTCCATTCATTGCCGTCAACTGCGGTGCGATCCCCGATAACTTATTGGAGTCAGAGCTGTTTGGACATAAAAGGGGAGCCTTTACTGACGCTATTTCTGACCGCCAAGGGTTATTTGAGTCAGCCAATGGCGGGACCCTTTTCCTGGATGAAATTGTTGAGTTGCCCTTAGGACTTCAGGTGAAACTATTAAGGGTACTAGAAGACGAAAAGATTCGCCGGGTGGGAGAGAGTCGCGATATTCAGGTGGACGTCAGGATAATTGCTGCCACCCATCGAGACCTTCAAGCTGAGACTGAAGCAGGCCGTTTTCGTGAAGACCTTTTCTATCGTTTGAATGTTTTACAAATAGCCGTGCCTCCTTTACGTGAGCGGCGCGAAGATATCCCGCTGCTTTTGGAGCACTTTATCGATCGCAATAATTTACGATTAGGAACCAATATTCAAGGTGTAACAAGTGAGGCCCGTCGGCTACTCTACGAGTATTCCTGGCCAGGAAATGTGAGAGAACTCGAAAACACTGTTGAGCGCGCGATGGTGCTCTGTGAGAAACAACAAATCGCTATGCAAGATCTCACAGAACGCATTCGCGAGGCTCGCGATCCGATTAAGCTTCATCTGGCAAGCGGTGAGCTCAGTGTGAAGAAGACAACGCGATTCATGGAGGAAGTATTGATTCGACGCGCATTGAAAAAAACCAATGGCAACCGAACTCGTGCGGCCGAGCTCTTGGAAATCAGCCACCGCGCTCTGCTCTACAAGATCAAGGACTACCAGATTGATGAATGAGTCTGGCTAGATGGTGTTTTCGGCTGGGTCCAGATTCAAATCGTCGGCTTCTATATTCTCATGCGCTCAATTCCCTGTATCATTCACGCCATGAAAATTGCAGTTATCTCTCTCGCCCTTCTTTCAGCAACAGCTTGCGGAAGCAGTCAAGATCGGCGCGTTATGACGCCAGAGGAGCGACTTGAAGCGGAATTAGCCTACGCAAATGAGCGCGCTGGGGAGAATGAAGAGAATAGCGATCAATTCTCCGCGGCTGTGTCAGAAAGTGAAGAAGAGGCTCAATTTGATCGTGCTCAAGCAGAGCATGAATTAAAGAGAGCAACTCTCGGTGCCGTGGAATGTCCCGCGACATTCGAGAAAGAGCAGCTCAAAGATTTTAAGCCGGGCACTGCGACCGTTAGCGTGACGTTTGCCAACGATGGCCGATCAAAAGACGTAGCCATTAGCGAAAATTATCAAGACACGTCCGTTGGTAATTGTGTTCTGCGAGCTTACCAATCCGTGCATATTAAGTCTTACACTGGCGAAGAAGAAACAATGACTTGGGAACTAAAGCTCGATTTCAAGAAAGAAGAAAAGAAGGAAGAATAATTCATAATTCTTCCTCGGTTTCGCTTTTTTGAATCATCAGGGGCTCTTCGTGGCAACCAAGGGCTGAACGAAGTCGTCGCTACTGAAGTGGTGGCTCGGGTGGCTCTAGAGATTCCAAAGCAGCGCGACGAGCACGAGGGCAGCAAGCAAGCTCAGGCCGTAACCGAGAGCCGCCTTTTCTGTCTGGCGGTTTCTCTTTCTCGTTGTTCCCCGTAATTCAACAGAAGCAAAGCGGACCGCCGTACCATGGCGCGAAGCGTCGTGGTTTGTTTCCAGAGCACGGCTGGCGGCAATGAGGGCTGGGTCAGAAGAGGCTTGTTCGCTCACGAGACTCAGGTGCCATCCATCCTTGGAAGTGTAAATACCAGAACGCTGCGAGGTTTACCTGAGGTCATCTACTGCCAGTGAGCGGCAGCGAGCTATTGCGACTGGCGAGCTAGAAACGCATCGAGAGCAGTGCTTCGGGTCGACTCAGGTGCGTCGGCCGAATAGTCTCCGAGATCAAACCCAAGAAATTGGAGTTCCGAGGCAGCAAATTGACGCGTTTTCAGGGTAGCGTGGCCCAGAGCTTCGAATAACCAATCTTTTCTCGGCGAATCACGGTGTTGTTGCCAGAATTCACGCCAGCGGTCGAGATCGTGCCCATAGTCTTCGGCGGTGAGGAGCTCCAGAGCCCGTAGAGCGGCTGAGCTGAGCAATCCTTCTGGGGACTCAAGCTGTCGCAGCAGTGTGGGAATCGACTTTTCTTCGCGAATCGTTGCGAGGGCATCGATTGCGGCCAGGCGATCGTCGAACTCTTGAGCTTGGTCTGCGATGACTTCCTGCAATTGGGCTCGAAAGGCTTGACGGGAGAGAGCGTGATCAAACAGACGGCGCGCCGATTCGAGGGCGGCTCGACAGACATGAGGGTCCTCGTCGTAGATACGACGGGCAATTGCTCGCGCTGCGTCTTTTCCTTTCAGTTCACCGAGAACGAGGGTAGCGAGGCGGCGTATATTGGGGTCGCTATCAGCCGTTCGAATTGTGACAAACGGAGTTGCTATGCTCCCCATCGTGATCAGGCCCTTGAGAATCGGTCTCTCTAATTCTTGCGGGTTGTTTTCGTTGAGAGGGGCTGAGCTGCGGGGATTTGAGCTACGGGGATTTGAGCTACGGAGCGGAGGGCCTGGGAAAGCAAGCATCAATGCCCCGACTGCCGCGGCTCCGCCTCTTTGTAATTCGAGAAGAGCATTCTCCTCTCCAGCCAATAATCGCGAGATGACCTCGTGATAATTGACTTTCTCAGCCTTTGGGCTGGCTTCGAGCAAACCGTCCCAGCCCGAGTCAGGAGGGAGGTCCTTCAATTGATCTGGTGGCGCTTGGTGCGTAGCGTCGCGGTGGATGGCGTCTTGGTGCGTGGCGTCTTGGGCGAGGGGGTCTCTCCGTTGCTCACTTGG
>JAKVCH010000494.1 GCA_022447485.1 Polyangiaceae bacterium
CCGTGATATCGAAGCTTCCGCCTCAGAGATTCCCGGGGTCTTTCTTTACAATATTGATGACCTATCCGAAGTGGCGCACCAATCCTTTGAAAAGCGACAAAAAGAGGCCGATCGGGCTGAGGTTTTGGTCGAGGATGTTCTGGAGGACTGGAAGCGTTGGGCCTCTGGCGAACTAGCCACTCCGACAATTAAGGCGTTGCGCGCTCGTCTCAGGGCTGATTTCGAAGCCGAATTGCTCAAAAGTCGAAAAGGTCGTCTGCGTACTCTCAATGAAGAAGAGACCGCGGCAATTGAAAAATTGATCGAGTCTGGAATTAATCGATTCCTGCACCATCCGACAATGAAATTACGTCAAGAAGCAACACGGCGAGATGGGGATACCCTGGATGATATGAGCTCCGTTCTCGACGAGTTATTTGAATTATCAGGGAAGTCGAAAGAAGAAGAACCATGACTCGGAAGGCGCGTACAATTGTTGTCGCTACTCGCAAGAGTGCTCTCGCTTTAGCTCAATGTCGGCAGTTTCTTGAGCGCTGGCAAGAGCGCTGTCCTGAACTCAAATTTGAGGAGCTGCATGTCGTGACAACGGGTGATCGAATCGTCGACCGCCCCTTGGCAGAAATTGGGGGCAAAGGACTTTTTCTGAAGGAAATCGAAGAAGCCTTGATCGACGGTCGTGCTGATATTGCAGTTCACTCCATGAAGGATGTACCCCCTCAACTCCATCCTGATCTCAAATTAGCCTGTGTCCCTGAGCGAGAGCGTCCTGAAGATGTATTAGTGAGTCGTCATCAGGGAGGGTTGGCAGGATTGCCTCATGGTGCGACCTTGGGAACATCGTCTTTGCGCCGTGCGGTGCAGCTCTTGGAGCGACGCCCAGACCTCTCCATTCAACCGATTCGAGGTAATGTCGGGACGCGACTGAAAAAATGCGCTGACGGCATTGTTGACGCGACAGTGCTTGCGGCTGCAGGGCTGAATCGTCTCGGTCTTGGCGAAGGCTTGCCCGTAGCTGGGATCATGGCGTCGACTTTGACTGTTGAGGAATCGCTACCGGCCGTTGGGCAAGGCGCTTTAGCAGTCGAGATAAGGAAGGATGATCGTGAATTAGAGCTGCTGTTGAAAAAGATTGAGGACCTGCCCACGACACTCTGCACCGATGCGGAGCGGGGATTGATGACAGCAGTTGAGGGAGATTGTAAGACTCCTGTGGCAGCGTATGCGTATCGAGAGGCTCAGGAAATGGTGCTGCGCGGCTTCTTGGCAGACCCGGAGGGAAAGACGCGCGTGCGTTTGGAGCGCGTATTTCCGTGGTCGGAAGAGCGAGCCCTGAATCATCAAAAAGGTTTGGAGCTGGGCCACGCTCTGAGGAGCGAATTGGAGAAAGCTCTGCTGGTGCCCATGACCTAAAGAGAAACCCCTCGGCGATTCTGCCAAAAATATGCAAAATCGGCGCTTATTCTTCATGGATAAGAATTCGCTACGCTTATTTTTCTGGTGCTCTTGGGACGGCTCTTTGATTCACAATGATTCGTGAACGAAGAGCTGTTTCTCACTGGGGTCCGTGATAAGCTCCTGCCCATGATTTCTGGAAGATTCGCCGTTCAGGCATCCATCGTTGCTCTTGTCACTTGCGTTAGTCTCGGCAGCACGGCTTGCGGTCCCAAGGCCCCTGTCGTCAAAACAGCTGATCACATTGAGGTAGGTGTGCTGCCTGCAGGTCAGGAGTGGCCGGGGGTCTATTACAGTCAGAGCTATGGTTTCCTACACATCACCGAAACGAGTGGTGCAATTAGTGGAGCCTGGCGGACTACTGCCGGTGATAAGTGGGGCGAGCTCTGGGGCGAAGCCAATGGCGACCTTGTCCGCTTCAAGTGGACGGAGCATAAAATTGGCGTTGTAGGGCCAAGCGCAACGAGTGAGGGCCGCGGTTACTTCAAGTATGTCGTGAAGAATCCGAAGGAGCCAGCGGAACTCGTTGGAGAGTGGGGATTGGGCGAGAACGAAGCTGGCCACCCATGGAATTGTCTGAAGCAAAAGAATATGGATCCAGATCCAAAGAGTGTGCGTCCTGACGAAATGGAAAGTCGTGTCGGTGCGGCTGGCTTTGACGGCAATCAAGGCGATGCTGCCGTCGAAGTGACCGACGACTCGGAGGAGGAAGCGGACGAGTCTTCCGAGGAGTAACCCTGTACATATTGCGCCCTCAGTTTAATTTTTCTCCATAGAATTGAGCTGAGACTGGGCAATCACCAACGGAGCACCGAGAGGTAGCTCCGTTTTTTTATTTTTTAATGAACCAGTCCTCTAGGAAGGGATCTCTGGGGCAGAGAGTGCTATCAGCCACAGCGTTATGCCAGCAGAAGCCGCCTCTGGAATTCAATTTAATGAAAAGCCGATCTTTGAGCGAGGAGCTTCAGGAAGAAGCGCGTCTGCTCTTGCTGAATTAGATGTACCGAGGATTGATTCCCAGGCCCATTGGGGGAACCTCAAACGCCAGCAGCCTGCTGCTTTTCCAGAAGTGAGTGAGCCGGAGGTGATACGGCATTACGTGCGGATCAGTCAGTGGAATTATGCGATTGATACCCAGTTCTACCCGCTGGGTTCTTGTACGATGAAGCATAACCCGAAGGTCAACGAATGGGCTGCTCGCTTACCAGGCTTTGCTGCGTTGCATCCTCAGACGCCGCCTCATCTGGCCCAAGGTGCTCTGGAAATCATGGTGCGTTTGAGCGAGTTGTTGGCAGAGATTGTCGGCTTGAGTGGCGTAACACTACAGCCTGCCGCTGGTGCGCAGGGAGAGTTCACGGGTCTGTCGATGATCCGCTCATGGCATCAGTCCGAAGGGCGTAGTCCGAAGAAAATATTTATCCCTGATAGCGCCCATGGAACAAATCCCGCGTCCTGCGCACTGAATGGCTTCACTTCTGTTCCCTTTGCAGCTGGCCCCGACGGGATTGTTGAACCTGAGACTTTGGCTCGTGCTTTAGATGAAGCAGGCGACGACGTCGCAGGTTTGATGATGACGAACCCCAATACTCTGGGGCTTTTTGAGAGCGCATTGCCTCGACTTGCT
>JAKVCH010000495.1 GCA_022447485.1 Polyangiaceae bacterium
TTTTAATATTTGTCTTTATCAGGGCATCGAGACCTGTGTTCAGAAGTCCCTCGCGCGTTTTGAGCCGGGCGCAGGCGGCGAGCACAAGGCGAGTCGCGGCTTTCTGCCGACGCGCACCTCTAGCTATCACTACCTCGCAGAGCCCCGTTTCATGCAGGCCGTTGCCGATTTTTTGGAGCGCGAACGAGAGGCTGTGCAGAGTCAGTTGGACAAATGATGAATGCTCCAGGGCTTGGAGATACACTTCGCTGATTATTCTGCGCCCACAAAGAATTGCCAATCAACAAGGACCCAGATGGTTGCCCCTTCGCTATTTCCGCCGGTGAGAAAGTTAGCCTTTGTTCGGAGCCAAGGCCCGGGCGCTTTGCCTGTGAGAGGGATTCCGAAACCGAGTCCAACCTCGAGACCCCCGCGATGCGTCTTCGCTGTGTTGGTATGAGCATAGTAGCCCCCGAAGTTGAGGCTGAATGAATCTACGGTGAGATCGAGAAAAGCAGGTCCCACTTCTTTCGCTTCTTTCCAGCGCAGCAGGAAGAGCGGCTCGAAAATCGCTCCAACGGAGGCAATTTGTTGAAAAGTAGAGCTCTCGGGTGTGGTGGATTGTCGAAAGCTAAAGTAGGCGCCGAGGGTTTGTAAGTATCTGAAGGTGCCTAAGGCACCGACGTGGATTTCCCCATTGACGGGGGCGACCTCGATGAGCGCCCCTGCACTTGCACTCCAAGGGCGGTTAAACCGCCCATAATCGCCGGAGCCCGTTGTTCCAGCTATGGGATCACTGACTTCCATTTTGCTGTCGTCAGCAAGGCTTTCAGTCGGCCAAGAAAGCGCTAGCGTCAGGGCGACTTTTGAAATCCTCATCGCTGATCACTTGGTAGAGAAAATGAGCCCCCGGCGAGAGTCCCTTCGTTGCCGCTGCTTGGGAATTGCTCTGCGGCTTCAGGAGAACGGCTAGCTCCTAACTCTTCATAGAGTTCCGCTCGAATTTCATCAGCAAATATCAAGCGTGGTCGGGAGAGAGTTTGCCCACTGAGTCGGTTGAGGAGAAAAGAGACCTCGCTGGGCTTTCGCTCGCTCCCATCGGGAAAGACAACGGTGAGGGGGTCTTTACTCACGTCAAATGCCTGGACCGAGGGGTCATCGAGTCCGCAGTAGTATTCCGGATCTAGGCCAGTTTCTCTGGTGAGAGATTCTGCAATTCTTAAAATTCGGGCTTTGCCCTCAGAGGTGGCGTCGTCGCCAAAAAGGTCAAAGCTTTTAAAAAGTCGTCGCGGCACGAGACGTTGGGAGAGGTCTCTCAAGACGGGATCCTCTGCTTCTTGGAAGTCTGCGAAGGCCGTCCACATGGCAGCGTCGTCCAGGCGAAGATAGTGATCCAAATCAGTGGTCGAGCCGGGAGGCTGCTGTTGGAGAATCATTGCCTCTAGGGCCGGTGGAGTCCCAGCTATTCGTCGCCCTTCGTTGAGTAGATGCGCCAGTCGCGTGAATATCTTTGTCAGAAGGTATTCACTCGCACGGCCTGACTTATGAAAATAGACCTGTTGGAACATGAAGAGTCTTGCCAAAGTGAAGGACTCGATGGCTGGTAGGCCCTTCGTCCCATCAATACTTAG
The DNA here is from genome assembly GCA_022447485.1 of Polyangiaceae bacterium. Taxonomy (GTDB): domain Bacteria; phylum Myxococcota_A; class Polyangia; order Polyangiales; family Polyangiaceae; genus NIC37A-2. Next base: position 1,611 of record JAKVCH010000495.1, read on the forward strand.
GCGCGGGGTGCCCCCACTGTTGAGAGGTGGAGCGAGTCGGAAGGAGCGCAATAGCCACTCTAGGTCGTAGCGTCCGTAGTTGACGCCGGAAAAGTGAGCATCGCGCAGCAGGTAGTCGCAGCGATCAACGTCGAACATTCCGCTGACGGCCCGTGCTAGGTAGGCGATCTCATGGCGACCGTGGATTAAGTCGACGACTCTTTGCGGCAGAGAAGGATCATACCGCACTAACACTTGATGTACCTCTGTCTGAGGAGAGAGAATGATCATCTCTGACCATTCTTCATGGGCGCGACTTCCGGGGAGGGCTGTTTCAAAAAGATGGGAAAAGGGCCCATGGCCAATGTCATGAAGCAAAGCTGCCGCGAGGGCATCCCGCGCTCTTTCTGAGGTGAGTCTTTGCCAAAATGGTAATTCTTCGTGAATGCTTCGAATTCTGGCGATGAAAAGCCGCATCACATGAGCTGTTCCCAGGGCATGGGAGAATCGGGTGTGGTCTGCCCCTGGGTAGGCCAAGGAGGCAAGACCGAGCTGCCGAATTCGGCGAAGTCGTTGAAGTTCCTTTGTCGCCAAAAGCTCTTCGACAATTTTTTCCTCGTCATTTTCGAAAGCCACAAGGCCGTGTACAGGGTCGCGGAGAATCATGATGGTCTTGCTCTTGGGGAGGTCATCTCAGAGCTTCCCCAACAGATACTACAGGATGATGAATTTAAATAGCTTCAACCAAATCAGCGATCTTTCGGCCTCGAAGTTGAAAAGTTGCTGAACTGGGGCCACGGCTTTTTTGATTCTATGTTTGTTTATCATCGGTCTGCTCAAGAGCGAGCAGCCCATGTGCCGGGGCCTTATTTTCGGAGTAGAAAAACGACAGCTTCGGCTAGCAAGGCGACTCCGCCGAGCCTTAAGGAGACTGTCCAACATCTGTCCGCTGGCGGACAGATGTACGTGAGCTCAGTCGGCCAAAATTTATCGCTGAGAAACCGTTTTTTTAATTATCAGGCTATTTCTCGCTGTTCTTGTGTTGCTTCGATTTTTGATAGAAAGTTTCTTATCTTTCAAACTGGACAGCGGTAGCTGGGTGAGCTTTCCTTCAGCCATCCCTACGAGAAAGACAATTTCCCGTTCAGGGGTAACTCAAGAACCCTTACTATGAACACTTCAGAAGACTCCACATCAGCACTCAACGATAGTTCTGCAATGGGCCTCGTCGAGGTTCTCCGCGCTCTCCCGAGAAAGGAGTTTCAGTCGCTCATCAAAAGAGTTGATGCTGCTGTCGATCCCGCCAAGCGCATTGATGTTGCCTCCCAGGTAGCGAGGGTGCTTTTGCAGTCTTCTGACCTGAAAGAGCCAGGCCGTTTAGGTCAGGTCGCTGCAGACTTGCTTTATCGCTTGGCTGAAGCTGGAGGGCGGATGGTTGTGCCTTCTCCTCCTTCCGGTCTGAAGCCAC
>JAKVCH010000496.1 GCA_022447485.1 Polyangiaceae bacterium
CTGTCACCTTCGAGCTGTCGTCTTCTGTCTCTGAAAACCAGCCGTTATGAAGACAGCTACAGGTGTTCGTGACCTGATTGCAGCCCATATCGGCGGGACACTGAGCATGGGTTTGGCAAGTACCACCGGGCGCCGAACGGGCGCCGCCCACAGTTGGATCTGCGTTATTCAGCGTTAGGTTTGGGTTCACGCCAGGGTTATCCGGATCTAAACGTTCGGGCCAGCTGGGGCAATTCTCGGAAGGAGGCTGGAAGTCAATCACCTGGTACTGACGGGCCGTGGCCGTTCCCATCTCGGGAAAACCGTCACCGTCAAAATCGTCAATATTGGGAGGACCGCTCGAGGCCTCTTGGGAACCCTCAGCAATATTGCTGCCATCGGTGGGGTCGATGATATAATACTTGCCGCTGAGCACGAGCACCAACTCGGGCTGGCCGTCGAGCGGATTGGAGGGCGACGGTGGATCGGCCGTTGATGCACCCCAAACATCCGCAATAGCACAGAACGCATTGCCAATAGCAGCACCATTCGCAGCTCGAGCGGTCGTCAATAATGGTAATTGACGGTTACACCAAGGGTCTTGTACTCCCGGGTTGACCAATTCGGCGGCGGTCTGACAAGCCGCTCCCTGGCTCGTGACGCCAGCCGGCTTTTCAGGCATGCCGTAGATGCGTCCGCCGACAACTATTTCCATGCCCGGATGAATCGGGTCGATGTCGGCGACACAGGGAATTGAGCCCATGGGTGAATAGGAATTATCCGTCCCGGTGCTGCGAAACCAGTGGAGGAAACCAATTCGCTGGTTGCCTTGGCCATCATCCACCTCACCCAAAGAAAAAACAGTGCTTCCGATGGTAATTTCTGCCCAACCTTCTTGGTCTACATTGGCAATGCCGACCTGGGGAGCGGCACCCACTCGGTGGGGCGCACCCATCCCATCCGATGTAGAGTCGGCGATTTTTCGCCCTTGGTTATCGAAGATTAACACGGCATTCGACGTCGAGACCGCGACGATCTCCGGAATACCGTCGTAGTTCAGGTCACCCACCGCTATTCCCGTGGATGGGTCAATCGACGACTCCGCAGTTGTGCAAGTGCCATCGCCTTCCACAAACCCAGAATTGCCCGCCAGGAGATCTGACTCATTCCAATATTCATTGGGCGTGCAATAAGCGAAGTAATCCTTTCCTCGGCGGGCCGTTCCGCCATGAATCGCCCTGAGCACACCATCGACCTGGAACTGGCTGCCTTTCATCGCATGAAAGATGATCTCAGGAACGTCCCGTTCATCGATCCAGCCATCGCCGTTGTCGTCGTCGAGATTCGCCACCACCGGCGCCATCACGACCTGAACATAGTCGCTGTAGGGCGTGTCTGGGTCAGCGGCATTGGGCAAACGCTCAAAGACACCATCCGGCCCTGGCGTAATGCTGCCCCATTGGATCTCTTGCACAGTATTATCTGCACTGAAAGGCTGGAGCGGCAGGCGGCAGGAGGGCTCCGTACCGGTGCCTGTGCAGAGCCCAACGCGTAATTGGCCTTCGCCAGAGCTGAGGGTATCGAGGGTTGTCGGCTCACAGCGCGTGAACGCCGGACAATCCCAATCGTCGTAGCACTTGCAACCAAAGTCTTCGCTGCCCGTGGGCGCCACACACGCATCGGCGAACTCGGTATGGCCACCGCCGCAGGCGAAGAGGTCGATTGCTGCGCTACCATTGGAGGAGCAAACCGAAAGCTCACCATCGGCACACGAGGGTTGGTCCGACTCGCAAACGGTGCCCGCACACAGCCCCGTGCTCGAGTCGCAATACTCAGCGGAAGCACAATCCAGGTCACTGGAGCAGGTGATATCGGCGCAGAACGCTCCTTCTGATGAGCTCTCGTCGCAAACTTCAGTTGCAGCGCACACCCCCAGCAGATCAGCGCAAGTTTTCGCGACGCAGCGCTCTTCGCCACCTTCACTCACACACTTCTCCAGCCCGGTGCATTGGAGGTTGCCGCAAGGTATTTCAACGAAACCGCTACCGTCGCCCATGCTCCCGCCGCCCTCCGAGGGGTCGATATCAAGCCCCCCTTGGTCGCCTGAGCCAGGCTCGGAGGAACCGTCTCCACTACCCGAGCGAACTCCCCCATCTGTGCCTTCCGCAAATTGCGGAAAGGAAGAACAGCCAGCAGCGAGAGCAAATAGACTCGACAAGGCGAGCGCCAAAGACGTATGGAAGGAGGAGTAAGTAGACATATCGTAAGTGGGGTGGAAAGCCGAACCGCCTGGAGCGTAGCTCAGAACTCCGAAAGGTCCATTCTCGGGTCCCGCCACAACGTAGAATCATTGACTAAATAGAAAAAAGAAGTGAACACTGCCCTCTACAGCACGGAGACTCCTCGAGTAAATTAAGTTTACCAACATGACGCAAGCGCTGCCGGACCCCAGCCATAGATGGCGGCGGCAGCAAAAACGTAAAACAGAGGGTTGGGCCCCAGCTAGGACCCAGTGTTCAGCCCGTCAATTGCCGTTGAGCTCTCAGGAAACAAGCGTCACAGCCGCGTTGGCGGCTGATCCACGAAGACCGCTCTTTCCTTCGCCCATTCCCTCAGAGCACCGACTTTCTCTGCCATTGTCACGGAAAGCGGACGGGTCGACTTGATCTCGTTGATCACCAGGTCATCCGTTACCGGAACCTCATCAGCTAGCGACGTGAAGAGCGCCGAGAGCACAGCTTGCTCAATTTCCGCACCGGAAAATCCCTCTGCTGCGCCAGCTAGAGCATCCAGGTCGAAAGAACGTAAGTCGAATTGACGTTTGGGCAGATGAAGAGCGAAGATATCTTTTCTTACCTCATGGTGGGGGAGATCGACGAAAAAGATTTCATCAAAGCGCCCCTTCCTGAGCAGCTCTGGTGGTAAGCTGGAGATGTCGTTCGCACTCGCGAACACAAATACCTCGCCGGATTTTTCTTGCATCCAGGTTAAAAAACTACCGAACATACGTCGCGATGTGCCTCCGTCTGTGCCTGATTGCGACGAGAACGCCTTTTCGATTTCATCGATCCAAAGAAT
>JAKVCH010000497.1 GCA_022447485.1 Polyangiaceae bacterium
AATTCGCCCCCTGCTTGGACGAGGAGCTAAATTGATTGTGGCTTCGCGACTTGGTGAGTCAGCAAGCTCTCCTGGTAGCTTAGGGCCAGGTCGTAATAAGAAGGCTCCCAGCATTCTTGATACCGCAGAACTTCTGAGTAGAGAGTTAGGCTGCGATGTCTTCGTTCCAGACGAATGTACTGGAGATGCAACCAAAAAGATCATCAGTGGCCTGAAAGATAATCAGATTTGCCTGCTTGAAAATCTAGCTTTGGCTGATGATACCGGGCAGCGCGCCGAAGCTTTCGCTCGCGAACTGCTCCCCTATTGCGATATATTTCTCGGCGACTCGATTCGGGCATTTGCTTTAGATTCGGCCACAACCACTCGACTACCGAGCCTCGTTGAAAATCGATTTGCCAGCGATCGCGTGATCGACGAACTACGTTCTATCGCTCGAGTACTAAATGTGCTCAGCCCACCACTCTTGGTCATTTGGGGCGGTAATCAAATGAAGCAAGGCGTAGAAGTCATCCGCGATTTCGCTCGCTCGGCCGAGACAATTGCCGTCGGTGGACTTCCCGCAAATACCCTACTCAAAGCCAAGGGCGCTCAGCTTGGCCTCTCAGCGGTTGAAGAAAACTTTGAGGCAGGCGCTCGAACCACTCTGGAACAATGGGGCGACAAGCTTCTACTTCCGGAGGACTTTATCGGAGCCGCCTCGATTCGGGCCGCCCAGCAGGAGGTCTTCTCCGCAGAGCGCATTCCAGGAGACCGCATGGCCCTGGACCTCGGACCTCGATCTATCGAAGCGCTGCAGAAGAAGGTAAATTCCGCTGGTACGGTACTTTGGATCGGAAGCGTTGGTTTCTCGCGCTCCGAGCACTTTCGAAGAGGAACAAATGCAATTCTTGAGGCCATGAGTGCTTCTTCGGCCTTTACCATGGTCGCTGGGAACGATAGCGTCGCCGCCGCTCTCGCCTATCGCGAACCCCAAGAGACACAGTCGAACGACGGCTCTGGGAACCAACCTACAACCATCGACTGCATCGCAGCAGGTGGAAAAGCTACCCTATCACTTTTGCGCCAATCCAAATTGCCTGGATTGGAGGCACTTCGAGGAAATTCAGATGAGTAATCGTACCCCGCTAATCGCCGGCAACTGGAAGATGAATGCTGGAGGCCAAGATGGTCTTGATCTAGCGAAAGCTGTGGCCGGAGCCGCCGCCAAAGCCAGCGTCACCGTGGTGGTTTCCCCACCCTCAATCTCCCTTGGAGCAGTCGCAAAGATTGCTGAGGCACAAGGTGGTCAGTTGGGTGTCGCCGCACAAAATATTCACGAAAAAGAATCGGGGGCATTCACAGGCGAAATTAGCGCAGGGATGGCAAAGGGTACCGGCGCTGGCTGGACCCTCGTGGGCCATAGTGAACGGCGTCAGTACTTTGGTGAAAGCGATGAACAAGTCGGACTCAAAGTTGCTGCCGCACTCCAAGCCGCTCTCCGACCCATCGCCTGTATTGGTGAAACCCTAGAAGAGCGTGAGGCCAACCAAACTCTCGAGGTTTGCTGTCGCCAGGTAGACGCATTCTCTGAGCAGCTCAAAGCTGACCCCGGACACGTTGTCATCGCCTACGAGCCCGTCTGGGCAATTGGGACCGGCAAGGTAGCTACTCCTGAGCAAGCCCAAGAGGTACATGCTGGAATTCGCGCTCACCTTGCGAAGACAGTAGGTGAAGATGTCGCGGCGAAGACTCTGATTCTCTACGGGGGCAGCGTCAAGCCCGCAAATGCTGCAGAACTATTGTCTTGTGCCGACATTGACGGCGCCCTCGTCGGTGGAGCCTCTCTCAAAGCAGAGAGCTTTATCGGCATCATTGAAGCAGTCTAAGGATCATCATGCTCGAGCTCATTGAAACGCCACTGTGGTGGCTCCACGCCATTGCCTGCCTTTTCTTGATCTTGGTTGTACTCATACAGCCGGGCAAGAGTGGAGGTATGGGTGCATTTACCGGTGCGGCAGCTACTCAAGTTTTTGGTGGCCGAGGCGCCGGAAATATTCTTACCAAGCTGACTTGGAGCGCAGCGGTTGTCTTCTTTTCGACCAGCCTCACTCTTGCCTACCTATCGTCCTCCACCGGAGATAGCCTGCAGGAAAAGGCGAATGAAGTTGACGAGATTGTGCCCAATAACGCAGCGGCTCCAGCACCTGTTAGCGAAGAAAAATAAACCCACCCAATGGTAGCATCCTCGGCGAGCGCGGAATCCAGAAGCATACCCTGCTTCTGGAAAGCCGACCTCGCCGCTTTGCTTTTTGTAGGTATTTTTGAGGTCATACTCCTCAGCATTGCTCGACATTTTCTCCCCGCTGCGATTAGTGATGATGACTACGCTCGCGTCGTGATCGCGCAAGAATTCGTCCATCACCCTCAACTCGATCCCAGCGGAACAAGCTGGTTACCATTGCCTTTCATCGCTACGGGACTCTGGCTCAAGGTCACCGAAGCAACGCTTCTGCAAGCTCGATACTTTGCCATCATAACGGCCGTTTTTAGTGCCTGGCTCATCTACGGCGCAGCTCGCCATCTGCTCGGCCCATCGCTGGCCGCCATGAACGCCATCAACAAGAATCAACTAGCTCGCCTCAGAGCTTGGTTGCCAATCATTCCATCGGCAGCTGCACTCACCCTGAAAGAGTGTTTGCAATTGTCGCTCGCCACCGTTCCTGAGTTTCTCACGGCGGCACTCTTGGTCTATGCGGCGTCGCTGCTGACTCGACCTAGTCCTGGGCGCTCCTTAATCGCCGCCATCTGCGTCTTCGCTGCTACTTTAAGTCGATACGAGCCCTGGCCCTTCGCTATCGGCTTCGTAGTTGCACTGGCAATTTTGCCTCTTGTCGACCTCAGCGACCGACGAGAGGCTTCTCACGACAACCCTATTCCTCAGACCCTCGATTGGCACGGAAGATTGAGGCGAGGGCGAAACTATTTGCCCGCGGCGCTTCTTTGCTGCCTTGGGCCCTTACTCTGGTTACTCCATGGCCACTTACACCACGGTGACGCTTTTTTCTTTCTGAA
>JAKVCH010000498.1 GCA_022447485.1 Polyangiaceae bacterium
GCTTTTTGACCAACACTTCTCAAGACTAAATCGCCTGCTACGTGTCCCCACGTATCGTTTAATACCTTGAAGTGATCGAGGTCAAAAAGGATTAAAGCAATCGTCTCGTTTATCGCCGAAGCATGCTCCACGGCTTCGCCAAACTCTGCGTCAAACGTCTGGCGATTCTCCAGCCCGGTTAAGGCATCTTGTCGAGCGAGACGACTGAACTCTTCATGATAAACAGACTCGATATTATCCTGCGAAAGGAACTTTAAGTGGGCATGTCCGATTTGAATAAGGTCGCCATCTGCTAACGTCACTAACCCCTTGGCACGTTGCTCGTTTACTAGCGTACCATTAGTCGAACCTAAGTCCTCAATCATGTACTCACCATGCAAAAAAACAACCCGCGCATGACGACGACTCACAGCGTCTTCCTTCAGGGTGAGATCTGCGTTCACCGATCGCCCCAATAAAAAAGACTTCGCTTCTAAAACGACGCGCTTTCCTGCGCTCTTCCCTGAAAGAAGAATCAGATAGGCCTCTACCTGTCTCGATTTCAGGGCTTGCGGCCGGGCCAATTCAGAAACCGTCGGTTCAAGAGAAAGAGCGTCCTCTTCATCAGGCGGAGGCGCCAAGGTCTTTCCGAAATCATCTCCCACTCTTCTGCCTTAGGGGTGTCAGCGCAAAGAAGCGACGAAATTGCGGAAATTTATCTTACTTTTGTCTACATATGTAAAAGAGGGAGCAATCGCTGGATGCTTGGATTCAACCGATAGACAAACGACAAAAGGTCGGCGATATCGCCAACCTTTTGAGGTTTCAGTTTCGGCTTTTTCTCAGAGAAAAAGCCGAAAAAGCTAAACTGCTTAGATCGCCTCTTCGCCGCGTTCGCCGGTACGGATTCGAACAACTTCGTCAACCGATGAAACGAAGACTTTGCCATCTCCGATGCGGCCCGTCTTTGCGCTTTTCTCGATCGCATCGAGAACCGAGTGGGTAATATCGTCTGCGCAAACGACTTCAACTTTCACCTTGGGTACAAAGTCCACAACGTAGGCAGAGCCTCGATAAACTTCCTTCTTACCTCCCGTACGACCAAACCCTTTTACCTCAGTTACGGTCATACCTTGGACACCTACCTCTGAAAGAGCGTCTTTTACTTCGTCCAGCTTAAAAGGTTTGATAATTGCTTCGACCTTCTTCATTGGTCAACTCCTGCCTAACGATACGTTCAAAAAGTAGCGCTACCCCCCATTGAGATAACGCTGATTTGCGGGCCCGAAGACCCCGAAAAACGTGAAACCGAAAACCGGTCTCGACTCATCTGCTATCCCCGCTCAGGTTTCAGGCATGTTTCGTCGCAGGGTCGGAGCCAATTTTTGCAACATTCTCGAATTCTTGAAGCCTCTTCTAGCCTGGTTTACCGCTTCCAATGGTTTGACTATTTTGGAAAGCGCAACCATTTTTTTGGACAGGGAGCCTGCTTTTAATGCTTCGGACTTGGCGGGCAGGCTTCGGGCGTCTAATCTTACTGGAACACACGATGACAACCGAAGAACCTTCAGATGTGCCAATAGGGACAGTCCTCGAAGGAAAATTTCTGGTTACCCAAGAAATCGGTCGGGGCGGCATGGCCGCTGTCTACGAAGCGGAAAATGTTGATATCGGCAAGAGAGTCGCCGTCAAAGTACTGTCCGCAGATTTAATTACGTCCCGGATCGTACGCGAAAGATTTCTACGGGAAGCAAGAGCAGCCTCTGCGATTCATTCTCCCTACATCTGTCAGGTCTTCGATTTTGGAATGTACGATGACCGTCCCTTCCTCGTGATGGAGTTGATGCGTGGTGAAAGTCTCTTTGACCGGATGACGAGAATCCGCCAACTGAAAGTATCAACGACGCTCAAGGTCATGCGGCACGTAATTCGCGGACTCTCAAAGGCACACCACACGGGCGTTGTGCATCGCGACCTAAAACCAGAGAATATTTTCCTGACTCGTGATGATGAGGGACGCCTTGTCGCCAAAGTTCTGGATTTCGGCCTCGCTAAATTTTACGAGAGTCGTGATGGTGAACCTGGAGCAAATGAACGTTTAACTCGTGAAGGCGCTCTTTTTGGAACGCCAGCCTACATGAGCCCCGAGCAAGCCAAAGGCCAAGGGGGGGTCGATTACCGCGCCGATCTTTGGGCATTGGCTTGTATCGTTTACGAGTGTCTCACGGGACGCACGGTGTGGGATGTGCAGCAAGGAGTCGCTATGATTCTGGCACAAATTGCGAGGGGAAAGCTGCCTGACCCTCTAGAATTTCGCCCCGATCTACCGGAAGAATTTCGTCACTGGTTTCGCCAAGCGCTGCATCCGAAAATTGAGCAACGCTATCAAACGGCTCAGTCCTTCTATAACGCTTTAGACGCCGCATTGCGGGGCGACGCCAAACCAATTTCTTCTTTAGAGCCAGCCCTACCAGCCTCAGCAAGCTCAACGCCAGCTACAACCGCCCCAACTCCAGTTGCTCCCCCCGTCCCCGGCCAAAGGCCGTGGGTCGCCTTTCTTGGTCTTGGAACGATTGCTTCCCTGACCCTCGGTTTCTATGGCTACTGGCTCTATTTCGCCCATCCTCCACCCTCAAAAGAAGAGCTTCAGAGGGCATCCACCACTTCCACACCCCAAGAGATTCCGCCTCGCTCTCCCTTAGAGAAGGGCCCTGGGGCAAAACTGATTGGAAGGGCACAAAAACTACTGAGAAACGATCAACCCAAGGCTGCTCTGCGGGAGCTAAAGAATGCCCGTGGAGAAACACCCCATGTAGCGGGTTCCTTAATTGCCCACGCTGAGGTTGCCTTAGCAGAAACGGGCCCCTGCCAGCTTGCTGGGTTGGGACGCCCTCGCCCTTTCGATGTCAATGCGCCGGCGTCTCACCCTCGGTTGGCTCTCGGCGGAGAAGGTATCTTGGTGGCTTGGACAGATACCCACCAAGACCCCAAAAGGCGCAATGTCTATACCTCCCTTCTGGATGACTCTTTGCGGCGCGTCGGACGAGTCAACAATAT
>JAKVCH010000499.1 GCA_022447485.1 Polyangiaceae bacterium
GCTGTGGTCTGCTGGAGATCGACGAGCTGCGGAGCGGGTAAGGGCCGTAGCTGATGCTGTTGATGACTTGCGGCATCTAACCAAGAAGTCATTGATCGATCAATTAAGCCGCATGCCGCAAAAAGCATTCGGTGAAATGATGATGGTGCTTTTGGAGCGCTTGGGCGTTTCAGAGATTGAAGTGGTGCGGCGTCAAGGCGCTCATGGTTCTGAGTTGCACCTTTCAGGAAGCTTACGCCTAGCTGGTCTTGATCCGGTCAGTGGTGGAGCGCTCACGACTCGGACTGCAATCATCATTCGTCGAGACGGGAAAGATATTGGTCGCGAGCGAGTCAATGATTTACGTGGTGCGCTTCATCATTATGGAGGAGCTTCTCACGGTTGGTTGCTTTCTGCTGGTCAAGTGTTGAGCGGCGCTCGAGAAGAAGCGGCTGCGTCTGCCGCCAGTACGGTGACCCTCACCGGAAGGCACGAATTGGCTGAGTTATGCCTAGCTCACGGTATTGGTGTGCGAGTGCATCGCTTGGAAGTTCCAGTGGTTGACGCAGAGCTCTTCGAGCAGTTTTCCTCGCGCTGAGTGAGGGACTAGCGAGTCGAACCTATGCTTTCGAGAAGAGTTTTTGGTCAACAAAAAAAAGGAGGGGCGGCACTCTTGGTGCTGAGCTCCTCTTTCTTTTGGGGCTGCTACGCCGCTCCGCAAATTCCCTTTGTCTCGGGACGCTCCCTGCTCGACCGGAACCTGGAAGAAACCAATTGTTCCCGAGCAATTCGCGGAGAAGCGCGCATGAGTTTCGCCGGTGACGGGCGACGACTCTCTGGTCAGCTTCTCTACTTAGCCGAAGCTCCCGAGCAGCTGCGGCTTGATATTTTGAGTCCTTTTGGGGTCACCGTGTCGACTCTGACAAGTGATGGCAGAGAGTTTTCTCTCTATCAGCTTGAAAGCCGCTCCTACCTTACTGGAGAGGCGAACCAATGTAATCTGCAGAAGTTTACTCAAGTGCCTATTCCTCCACGCGCCTTGGTAGAGATTCTGCGAGGCCGTCCGCCGGTACTCGTTGCTGAAGGACAAGCTCCTACGTTTGAATATATTCAGCCTGTCCTAGGGCGGGGCTATTATCAATGGGTGATTTGGGGCGCGAATCAAACTCGCGAGGAATTGCATTTCACCGTCGAGTTTCCCCAGAAAGAGCCGGCGCTGCAGGTGCCCCGCCTTAAATTTCTCTCTGTTGAGCAAGCCGGACAGATTTTATACGAGGTTCATTTTCGAGGGTATGCAAAAGCAGAAATGGCCCAAGCTACAGCTCGGAGCGACGACTTTTCTTTGATGGGGGGAGCTGTCAGCGGGCCCGCATGCTCCGCCAAGTTACCCTCTGAAGTTGAGTTAAGCGTGCCGAGTACTGGTTATCGTCTCATGCTTTCGAATGTGGAAGTCGAACATAACCCTGTTCTTGCTTCGGACGTTTTCCAGCAGGCTATTCCTTCTGGCGTCGTCGTTCAGCGAAGTAAGTGCTCTGGGGAATAGCTAAGTCTTCAGGCAAGCCTTGCGATGGTGGAGGCGAGAATGCTTAAAAACTTACCCTAGACTCTCCTTTTCGAGAGCCTTGAGAATTGCTTGAGGATCGTCTGTAAATAGGCCGTCCACTCCTAGGCCGGCAAGTTTCCGCGCCCTTTCACCGCGATTCACTGTCCAAACATTAACAAGGCCTCTTCCAAGGACTCGTTGATGACGGAGAATTTTGCGAGAGACGTCTTTATTTGCAGGGTGCACACCTTGAGCGCCGAGAAGTCGCCATAGGGGGAGTTTCTGAAGTCCCCGGCCTAGGCGAGGGTACTCCTCTGTCTGGAAAAGAAAGCTAGTGGGGCTTGCTGGCAGTTGTTGGCGCAACATTCGAATGACTCCGGGTGAAAAGCTAGAAAAGAGGTAGGGCTCTTGGTTAAATTGCCTCAGTAGCCTCACCGTGTTGCGCACAAGTCTTTTGGGGTCGGGAAGGTCGGCTTTCAGCTCGATATTGACCAGAGTCTTCTCGTCTGCTGCCCATTCCAAGGCTTCGCAGAGCGTGCAGAGGGTATCTCGACGGCCGTCTTTCAACTCCGGAAGCTCATGCTGATTGAGGTGACTCAACGGAACTCGACGACCATCGGGTCGTCGTATCTGTTCATCGTGGCTGACGACTAATATGCCGCAGCGGGTTTGACGAACATCTAATTCGATTCCGTCAGCACCATGGTCTTTTGCTAGAGCAAACGCTTGAATCGTATTTTCTGGAGCATGGGCGCGTGCGCCGCGATGAGCAAAAATTTTAGGGCGAGCCCCTGATGCCCGAATGAATTGTTGGAGACGTCGTTGAAGAGTTTGTCGAGGCGTCATGAGGGGCGGTGAGGTTGGAGCGCTTAAGTGCGGTGAGGTTGGAGATCCCAGTCAAGGTTCTCGTTTTCGCAAGCATCGCCCAATGCTGTGCGTAATCCTGCGAGAGGCACAGTAGAAGGAATCGATATCTCCGCGTCGAGGAGGAAGAGGGGTGTACCCGTCCAGGGAGCATAACTGACGCGGCTGGAAAGAGAGGCGACGTTGACACCAGCTTGTGCGAGCACATCGCTGACACTTTTGATAATACCAGGCCGATCTTGAGCGCTCACTTTGAGAGAATAAACCAGAGCATCACCCTCTGCAGGAGTTGCTGTGGTGTTTTTGAAAAAGCATTGAAGTTTCAGCTCTGACTCAATTTGCGGACCCATCTCTCGGAGTTGGTGCAGTGATTCTTGACCGCCTGTGACGAACACCAGAACAGCAAACTCTCCCCCGAGCTTTGCCATGCGCGCATCTTCAAAGTTGGCGCCGCACTTTTCAATATATGTCGAGAGAGCGTGGACGAGCCCCGGCCGGTCGGGACCAAGAGCTGTTATCACTAAACCGGGGGTCTCCGGCATCAGTGTTCGACGTGAGGAACTGCGGGGAGCGCTGCTTGGACTCGACATGATGATATTGTTGCGGATAATTGCATAAGGTACAGTGTGAAAAT
>JAKVCH010000005.1 GCA_022447485.1 Polyangiaceae bacterium
ATGTCGAGCTGGAGGTTCGTGAGGGCGATACTGCGAAATGGAGCTTGAGAAAATTCCGGTGACGGCGAGTTCGGATCGCGTGCGGGTAGCTCGAAGGCGGCGTTTTGCAGGGCGCCGTTTGTGAATACGAAGCGTAGCTTCGTATTTTCCAGCTCAATATCTCCAACGTCGACTTGGCCAGCAAGAAGGGAGAAGAAGCGCGGCGCAATACTGACCCGCTCGGTGCTGAGGGCTGGGGAGCCACCATCTGTGGAGGGGATGGCGAGATTATTCACGGCCAAACGTAAGGGGATTAGGGTCATCTCTGCCTGGAATGTGGCTTGAACTCCTAATTCCTTTTCGAGAAGACGAGAGGTCTCACTCGCTGCCCATTTGTGCAGTAAATCGGAGCGTAAAATCACACCGCCTGCTAAGGGAATGCATCCGATCAGCGCAAAAATGCCGCAAAGCAGCTGCGCAAAAGCTCGACCGAAGTCGAATTTGCGCCGTCGCATTGCTGTTTTCCGCCGTCGGACCATGAGGTCCGACCTTAGCAATCTGAGCGGAAGTGGGTCAGTTTTGTGCGAACTCTGGGGCTCATTTTTACGAGGGGAGTAGGGACGAAGCTTTCTGCGTTCTTCCGCGGGTGAATCTTTGTAGAAATCGTGCTCTTCGTCGACTCAGCGGCGCCGCCGTTGGTTGAGTGAGCGTGTCCCAAGAAAAAGAATTTTTGCTCGCCCTCGCTAAGCTGAAGCGCGTTCTTTGCAGTGCTGGGGTGAAGCAGTCGTACTGCCTCCCTGGGGCCTCAAGGCGCGCCTGTTGAATAGGGTGGGCCTCGGGCGAATTCGCATCGGTGCAGGAGGACGCATCTCAGGTATCAATAGTTGTCCGGGAAGCGTCTCATTTTGGGATGCCCCATCGGGTCGTTTTCGACATTTTAGTTTCATGGGGCGGGGGCGTTCAGCCCCTTTGATAGCGCTGGTATGTCTCGCCGACAGAAGAAGGTCCGCGGTCGGTGATCAGTCACGAATGGGAAAGTGCATGAAGATACTAATTGCTGATGATGACAAGCGAACCTCGCGGCTATTAACGAGATGGGTTGAGAAGTGGGGCTATGAAGTTGTTGCTGCCAGCGACGGCCAGGAAGCGTGGTCGATCTTATGTGCAGACCCTGAGATTCGCCTTTGCGTTTTAGATTGGCTGATGCCTGAAATGACAGGTCTGGAGATATGCAGAAAGCTGAGGGCCAATCAGTCAGAAGTGTATCGCTATGCCTTGCTCCTGACGGCTAAAACTCGAGTGGAAGACGTTGTACAGGGGATTGAAGCAGGTGCTGATGATTACCTGGTGAAACCTTGTAACCCCCTGGAGCTCGAGGTTCGTTTGCGAGCTGGACGCCGAGTGGTCGAGCTTCAACAAAGCTTGATTGAGGCGCGGGAGCAATTGCGAGTCGAGGCCACGCACGATGCACTGACGGGCTTGTTGAATCGTAGAGCCATTGAAACTCGCCTGGAAAGGGAAATTAATCGCGGAGCTCGAGGCCATGACTTGAGCGTAATCATGGTCGACATCGATCACTTTAAGTCGGTGAACGATAATTTCGGTCACCAGATAGGCGATCGGGTGCTTCAGGAAGTCGCCCGACGTATGCGTGACACTTTACGGGAATACGACTTTGCTGGTCGCTATGGCGGGGAGGAGTTTTTACTGGTTCTTAGCGATTGTGAAGAGACTGTGGCCGAGCGCGTCGCCGATCGCATCCGATTATCGATTGATCTGAATAAGATCATGACGCCTCGGGGCGAGCTGCGAGTTTCTTGTAGTTTGGGCGTCGCCAGTACTCAGTCTTTCCCCGGAGCGACAGCAGAAGACTTGGTGCGCCTGGCCGATGCCGCTCTTTATCAATCGAAAAATGCCGGGCGTAATCGCGTCACGTTGGCTGAGCAGAGCCTTCTGGGTCTCTTTCGCGCGGAGCCTTTGCCCTTCGTCCACCTCGAGACAAGCCCTCACTCTGGAGATGGTGGTCGAGGCGAGCGTTCGCTCGCCTCAGATGATGCTCTTGCAGCATCCGAGGCGGAGGATTCTCTTGGACACCTACTGGGTCCGAAGAGTTCTGTGCAAGCGCAATCGGCCTGAGGTGGCATTTACTTGAGGGTCTGGAGCTCGCCTGAGAACGATTGCTCTGGTTGTTCCGTGAGCTGTAGGCCCGGGACAGTGGTCGAGGTATCGATCGGGGAGGAAGCCTATTCCTTATAAAACTTGCGCTTCCATGTTCCATTTGGCTGCCTCTTTCGCTGGCTCAGTTGCCCCAGCAAGATTTTGGCTCGTAGATACTCCTCAGGTGTGATGCAATCTGAGGAGGGGATTCAGGGTCGGTCAGCCGTTTAGGTGTATCAGACGCTGACTTGGGAAGGAGAGAGATGAAAGTAGCAATTCTTCAGGAAACACTTCCCGGAGAGCGGCGGGTTGCAGCCACCCCCGCTACTGTGGAGCGCTTGGTTCAGAAATTGTTTTTTGATGTCGCCATAGAATCTGGGGCAGGGGATGCTGCCGGCTACAGCGATGAGCAATATTCGCAAGCAGGAGCTCAAGTCGAAAGTTCCTTAGACGACACCCTTCGAGATGCTCAAGTTGTGCTGAAGGTTTTAGCGCCGCGTCTGCGCTCAGACGGCCGACATGAGGCAGAGCTGCTCCCGCAGCTTTCGACTTTGATCTGCTTTATTTGGCCCGAGCAGAACACTGAATTGCTGCAGCTTTTGAATCAGCGGCAGATCACGACCTTAGCCATGGATAAGGTGCCTAGAATTACTCGGGCGCAGAAGCTGGACGCTCTATCCTCCATGGCAAATATCGCTGGCTACCGAGCCGTGATTGAAGCAGCCAACCTTTTCGGACGGTTTTTTACGGGCCAAATGACTGCCGCGGGAAAAGTGCCCCCAGCAAAGGTCATGGTGATTGGAGCTGGGGTTGCGGGGCTAGCTGCAATTGGTGCAGCTCGGAGCCTCGGAGCGATTGTGCGGGCCTTCGACACAAGGCCTGCTGTCAAGGAGCAGGTGGAGAGTATGGGCGCCGAGTTCCTTGAACTTGCTTTTGACGAAGACGGGACGGGTCAAGGTGGTTATGCGAAAGTGATGAGCGATGAGTTCATTGCGGCGGAGATGGCTCTGTTTCGAGAGCAGGCTCAGGAGGTGGACGTCATCATCACGACAGCCTTGATTCCTGGACGTGGGGCTCCAAAGCTAATTTTGGAAGATTGTTTAGATCAACTCAAACCCGGCTCAATTGTTGTTGATCTAGCGGCAGAGGCAGGAGGCAATTGTGTCGCAACCAAGCCGGGTGAGCTGGTGGAGCGTCGGGGCGTTCATATTGTCGGCTACACTGATTTACCCAGTCGGTTAGCACCGACAGCGAGCCAGCTTTATGGAATGAATCTATTCCATTTTCTCAGCGATTTAGGCGGAGCGAATGATTTTCAGATCGATTTGGACGATCAGGTCGTGCGAGGTTCCTTGGTGACCTATCAGGGTGAAACTACCTATCCGCCGCCGGCAGTCGAACATCCTGTCGAAGTGCTGAAGCCGGCGGATTTACCAGAGAACCCTGTGCTCCCTCGCGCTGAAGCCAAACAAAAAAAGAAAGCCATCCGAGGGGCTTTGGTGCTGCTCTTCGGCTCCTGCCTGTTGTTGATGTTGGGAGCGGTTGCACCTAGTGCCTTTGTCGCTCACCTCACGGTTTTTATTTTAGCCTGCTTTGTGGGCTGGCAAGTGGTGTGGAATGTGACGGCCGCGCTCCATACACCCTTGATGAGTGTCACCAACGCGATCAGTGGAATCATTATTCTTGGAGGCATGATGCAAATCTCCGGCTCTGCCATGACGGTCTCTCCTTGGACTGATCCGGTGACTCTGCTCGGAGCGGCGGCGATTCTTCTCGCTACAATCAATATCTCTGGTGGTTTTCTCGTCACCCAACGCATGCTGAAAATGTTTACCAAATAGCCCTCGGGAGAGAGTCACTTCTATGTCGTCTGAGTTGATCACTGTCGCCTACTTGATTGCTGGCATTCTTTTTATTCTTAGTTTGGGGGGGTTGAGTTCTCAGCAGTCAGCAAAACGCGGAAATTTTTATGGAATTGCCGGCATGGCCCTGGCTATGGCGGTGACTGCGCTCCATCCAGCGGTCACCGGATACGCGGTTCTCGTCCCCACAATTGCCGTCGGTGGCTTCATTGGGGCGATATTGGCTGCTCGGGTTGCCATGACAAGCATGCCTGAGCTTGTGGCTATCCTCCACAGCTTCGTTGGAGCTGCGGCGGTGCTCGTTGGAATTGCCAGCTATCTTGACCCCCATCAGAGCCAGCAAGGGGTCGCCTTGTTGATCCACGAGGTGGAGGTCTTTGTGGGAGTCTTTATTGGAGCGGTCACTTTCACCGGCTCGGTTGTGGCTTTTGGAAAGCTGCGCGGCACGATTGGCTCCAAGGCCTGGTCCTTACCGGGGCGCAATTATTGGAATTTAGCCATGCTTGCCCTCGCTGGCTATCTGGGCACGCAATTTGTCGGTCAAGAGAATCATGCGGGATTGAGTTTTCTTTTACTGATGACGGCACTAGCGAGTCTGTTTGGTGTGCTGATGGTGATGGCTATTGGCGGTGCTGATATGCCTGTTGTGGTTTCGATGCTGAATAGTTATTCGGGTTGGGCGGCTGCCGCAGCGGGGTTTATGCTGGGGAATGATCTCTTAATTATTACGGGAGCCCTTGTTGGTTCGAGCGGCGCTATCTTGAGCTACATCATGTGTGCAGCGATGAACCGCTCGTTTTTTAACGTTATTTTTGGCTCTTTTGGAGGCAGTAGCCCTCAGTCATCTGGTCGTACTCAAGAAGAGCAGGGTGAGGTGGAGGCCGTCACAAGCAGTGAAGCGGCGGAGATGCTGGGAGATGCCCAGAATATTGTGATTGTGCCAGGCTACGGCATGGCCGTTGCTCAAGCTCAATCTCCGCTTTACGAGGTTGTGAAGAAATTACGAGCCAGGGGCGCTCATATCCGCTTTGCAATACATCCAGTTGCTGGACGCCTCCCGGGTCATATGAATGTGCTCCTTGCCGAGGCAAAGGTTCCCTACGATATTGTCTTAGAAATGGATGAGATCAACGATGACTTTTCTGAGACAGATCTCGTCTTAGTGATTGGGGCAAATGATATTGTTAACCCGAGTGCCCTCAACGATGTTGGAAGCCCTATTTACGGAATGCCCGTGCTGGAGTGCTGGAAGGCGAAGCAGACGATCGTGATGAAGCGTTCTCTCGGCAGCGGCTACGCGGGGATTGATAACCCTCTCTTCTATGAGACTAATAATCGAATGCTTTTTGGAGACGCTAAGCAGAATATTGAGGAAATTCTGGCCGAACTGCAGCAGGTAGCGCAGGCGGCGTAGCTGGGAGCAGGTTGGGAATTACCAATACTTCTCAAAGTTGAAATGTCCGCTTTTTCGGCGGCGATGCTTCTCAAAACCGCGCTCTTTCATCAGGGTTGCCATATCGGTGATCATGGCTGGGTTGCCGCAGAGCAGGAGGTGTGAGTCTGCGTCCATGGTTTGAGCGGCGATTTTCTCAAGACTGCCGTCGGCAAAGCGTTCGGTGATGCGCCCCTGCAGACCTATTTCTGGTGCGCCCTCACGGCTCACCACAGGAATGTAGCGGATCTTTGTCTTGCCTTGGTTGGCCCCGCTGGTCATGAGCTCTTCGAGTTCCTGTCGGTAGGCGAGGTCGGATTGCTGGCGGACCCCGTGGATGATCAAGACCTCTTCGAAACGGTCCAAGTCTTCTTCTTGGCGAAGCATCGAGATTGTTGGTCCCAGTCCGGTGCCGGTGGATGCCAACCAAAGAAAGCGTGCTGGCGGTACTTCTTGGAGGGTGAAAAAGCCCAAAGGGTTGCCGTCAATCAATAGCTCGTCGCCAATCTCTTTTTGGCAAAGGATGGGTGAAAGGGCACCGCCCGCCACTTCGCTAATGAAGAATTCCAGCGGTTTTCCAGGGGCGGACGAAATAGAATAGGAACGCTTGATCTGCTCACCGTCCACTTCAGCGGCGATTTGCATGAATTGTCCGGCGATGAAGTCAGGTGTGGGGTATTCGACCGTGATCGTCGCCAAGCCAGGAGCCCAGTGTTGTTTATCTGCAATCTTCGCCTTCTCAAATCCACTCATAGAGTAGTCTTGCCACAGCAGAACCGAAGAAACGAGGGTCTGAGTCGAAGCGGAAAGAAAAAGAGTGATGATTGGAGAGCGGTCGACTCGAGGTCGAGGTCATTGTGCTGACTTTCATTTGGCGCAGGATGGTTTTTGCTTTTCAAGTTTCTGCTCTCCGATAAAGTACTCTCCGATGTCTGCGATAGAGTGCTTGCAATGTGGAAAAGCTCTGCCCCCTCTCCCGCCCGGAGCAAAGGGCGTCCATTGCCCTTACTGTGGAGCGGAGCGGGTGACTGCTGTCCCGGTGAATCGACCGGCTCCCGCTGGCCCTATGCCGTCACCGCCCGCACCTGTCCGAACGTCAGCCGTGAAGAACCCCTTCTTGGTGGATGAGCTGGACTCTGCGAGTCCAGAATCGAAGGACGGGTTTGAAGCTGCTGCTCTCTTATCTTCCAGCGAAGAGGCTGCGAGAGCAGCTTCTGGCTTATCTGCTGGTGGTCCGTCTGGAGGAGCTGTTTCATTCGCCTTACCGGCTCCGCCGCCAACTGGTTTCCCGGAAGAAGAAGCTCAGGGAGGCGGAGCTGTTGAGATTGCTGTGGACATCGCCCTGCCAGAGGATGTACCCCAGCGAAATCCGAAAGCCGCTGCTGGGCAGCTTGCTGGCAGCGCAGGCTTGGTCGCAACAGCTGCGGGTGGGGTTTCTCGACTGCAGGCTGCGCCCTTGCAGGTGCAACCGGGTGCCGTCGCGCCGCATATTCGGGATCCTCATGCTGCGTTTCGAAAAGGTCGCTGGCAAAAGCCGCTTTTCTTTTTGGGTCTTGCCGGGGCGCTTTTTGCGGCTCTCTTCGTCTTCACACCAGAAAGGCAAGAGCTTGAATTAACTGAATCTGAGGCGGCGCCAGTGATCGGTGCCAGCGTCAGTCCAGAACATATTGTCGAAGAAAAGGTCAGCGTCGCCGAGGCGTTGCAAAAGGTTCAGGCAGAAGAAGAGGCGGAGGAAAGCGCTGCTCAAGGACAGGCTCGTCAGCCTCAAACGGCCAAAAGCCTCTCAAATGAGAAAACACCATCGACGGCGACTCCGAATTTTGGGGCCGCATTCAAAGCCGCCGTAGCGGATTAAGTGACTGAGCTCTCTCAAGTCCAAAAAGAGTCTGAGTGAATGATGGGTCCCGTGGCTTGCTAGTCTTTAGATAGCTGACAGGGGGCTTTTCCCGTGCAATGTTCCGAGAGCGCCATGGTCCAACGCAACTGGTTTGAAGAAGTCCAATCTTATTATTGGATCCACAACATCATTCATCTCCACCCAGAGATGAACTTCTGGTTAATTCGCCGCGAATCGAATGGTCAGTTGACTTGGATGGAATTGAATCTCGAAACTGAAAGGATTCAGCCTTTCCATTTTGAAATTTTCTATGGCCGTGAGGCAGATCGCGACAGATATTATCACCAGTTCATGGAGCAAGCTGTCCGAGAGCAGCGCATGATCGTTGGTAACCTGCACGGATTTTGCGATCTTTTCTATCCGATCAAGGCCGATCCAGAAAATCGAACCTTCCTCCATGTGGGACAATTCACAACCCTTCCTCCAAGTTGGGAGAGTCTCTGTGATTCCTGGCGCTCCATTTCTGGTCGCGAACCTGCAAGTGCAAATCCAGACTTTTTACGCTTTGTAAAAATGGCATTGAAGCTTCCAATCATCCGAGATGACGTACTCGTTGGTTTGGAAAAGTTTTTGGGACTTTATGATGAGTTCTTAACTCGCGGCGACTTGACCGCCGAGCATCATAAAACGGTGAATCGCGTTCGAAGAGACATATTCGTGAAGAATTGGCCCAATCTTGATTGGGTGAACAGTGCCGTTTCGAGCGAGAAGTTCCGACTGACCCCTTGGTATCACGAGGGAAATCTCGCGCCGTGGATGAAAGAGGAAATGAAGATTGACCGTTTGCCCACGACGGTCATGGCTTTGATGCCTCGTCATCCACCCGATGAAGAAAAAGACACGGTCGAGATGATGGTGAAGAATTTCTCTCTGCAAAGAGAGCTAATTCGACATTGTTTCGCCATGAAGCATACCGCTGCGAATCACTTGGGTGATTATGGTGTGTTCTTCATTACCTCAGCCGATCCAAAGAAAAGCGCCGCGGCTTCGCGCGCAGAGTTGAGGGATCGCGCCCGTCAAATGCAGGAATTCGCCCGGCAGCACGGAGTACAAAGCGTTGTCGGCATCGGTTCGACCGTTGCCCCGGGGGAGTCGTTGGCACAATCCCATCAAGATGCGGTTCATTCTCTTCATCTTTGTGTTCAGCTCGAGAAAGACATCCTCTTCTACGATGAAAAATTCGGCGAAGAGTCGGAAGTTGTCAATTACGCTGAAGTCAATGCTGCAAATATTGCCTTGAGTGATGCTTTTGAGAGGGCTGTCCCAGATAGCATTCGCGTAGCGTCCGATTCCTACGTCCGGCAGGTGTTGGTTTATTCCGGCGAAAGGCTGGAGGTTGTCCGGAGCCATTTCTTGGCTACGCTCTTCCGCCTGATCGCTGGAGTGCAGAAGCGACACAGTATTAATCCCCAAGCGGTTGATCAGCTCGCGGATGAGCTGGGTGGCAAGTTAGAGCACGCTCGCAGCGTGTCTGACTTAATTGAAGGCTTTAAGGAAGTTCTCTCTCGACTGAGTTTTTATGCATCGAGGGCTCTAGAAGGACCGAAGAGTATTCGCTTGGCTGCAAGTTTGCAGTTCTTGCAAGACAACTTTGCCGAGCAATTACGTCTGCCGGATGTTGCGAAAAAGGCGGGCTTTTCCGTGCCTGCTTTCAGTCGTATTTTCCGCCAGGCGACCGGCACAAGCTTCCTGGCTTATTTGCGCAATATTCGGGTGCAGCATGCGAAAATGTTATTGCGCACGACGAATCTTCCAACGGCTCAAATTGCGATATCTTGCGGTTTTCAGTCCCCCCATCACTTGATTCGTTCGTTTAAAAAAGTATCGGGCCAGACTCCGGGTGAATACCGACGCTGGGCGAAGGCCCGACAGTCGAAAGGTGAATCTGTTACCTAGGCCTCAGATGCGGACGCAAGCTGCTGACCTGTACTGAGTCAGCAGGGCTGGTGGTCGGTCTGGTCGTTGCTCGAGTGAGCTACACTTCACCGTCCAATGCCAGGTCCCAAGCCAAAAACCCATCGTCGGATCTTTCCGGGACGATGGGTCTTGCTAGGAGTGGCGTTGAGAAAAATCAGCCGCAGCTTCCTGCTCCGCAGCCGCCTTTATCGCCTGCATCTTTCTTGGGATCCTTCTTTTCAGCCTTTTTTTCGCTCTTTTCGCCTAAAGCGACGGGAGTCGGCGATGTTTCAGCTCTCGCTGAAATGTCGGAGAGATCCTCTGCGAGGGAAGCTGTGCTGATCAGACCAGTCGTGCTGAGTGTAGCGAGGGTGAGGGCAATTTTATTTAGAGAGAGTTTATCTTGCATGGCGTTATTTCCTTCGAGGCTTGGTTCTTCTCGTGAGGCCTGTCGTGAATTTACGCAAGAGACAGATTTTGGTTTCTCTCTTTGAAAAAATTTTCTGATAGATGCCCGCGAAGTGGATCAGGGTCATCGTCCCCGCACTTCCCTCGTCCTTTGGCATCAGAAGTTCAGAGAAGCGCCACAGTGCTCGTAGAAGCTCTTCAGGTCGTTCCAGAATCCCGGGTAAGTCTTGGCGACGCACGCAGGATCTTCGATGGCCACGCCTGTTGCCACAAGCCCAAGAAGAGCAAAGGCCATTGCCATTCGGTGATCGGAATAGGAGAGCACGGTTGTTGGCTGCAGAGGAGCTGGAGTGATACTGAGCCAGTCTCTTCCTGACTCTACCGCTTGACCGAGGCGCTTTAATTCATTCACGGTTGCTTCGAGCCGGTCTGTTTCCTTGATGCGGATATTGTAGACATTGGAGATCTTCGTCTGCCCTTTCATGAGCGGGGCAATTGCCGCGAGCGTCATGACGGTGTCAGAAATATGATGCATGTCGACGTCGAGGGCGTTGAGGTCCCGAGCACTAGAAATCTTGGTGCTGTTCGCAAGTTTCTCAACTTTTGCTCCCGCTTGGGCAAGGAGGTCGACGAAGGCATAGTCGCCTTGAAGAGCTCCTTCTGTGAGGCCTGGGACTTCGACAGGAACGCCGGTGATTGCGCCTGCTGCAAAAGCATAACTTGCTGAAGAAGCGTCGGGTTCAATCTGGTAATCGCAGGCCTTGAGTTGGCTAGGCTGAACGAGAAAACCGCCGTCTTGCTCTTTGAATTTTGCTCCAAAGGCGGCCATCATATTTAGGGTAATATCGATGTAGGGACGACTCACCAATTCGCCCTCTGGCTTCAGAAATATCTCCTTTTCGGCGCCACTCGCCGCCATGAGCAGAGCAGAAAAATATTGGCTCGACTTATTGCCAGGCATGGTGACATCACCGCCTGGAAGGCGACCACCCGAGATGGTTAAAGGAGGGCAGCTCGTCGGGCATTCAACGCTCACCCCCAGTTGTCCGAGCCCGTCGACGAGGTCGCCAATCGGGCGTTTCGCCATATGCTCATCGCCGACCAGGGTGACTTTTCCTGGAACGAGGGCGCAAAATGCCGACAGAAATCGTACAGTCGTGCCAGAATTGCCCACGAAAATCTCCGAGGATGGCGCGTGGAGCCTAGCTCGCCCACCTTTGACCCGGAGAGTGGTTGCATCTACATCTTCGATGAGAATGCCCATGGCCTCGAGGGCGTTGCGCATATGTCGGGTATCGTCACTTTGTAAGACACCTCTGAGCGTGGTCGTACCGTCGGCTAGAGCCGCTAGAAGCAGGGCACGGGTGGTGATGCTTTTGGAGCCCGGCACCGTCCATCGGAAGAGGCTGGCGCCACGAGAAGAGGGCAGTGGGGGAATTGAAAATGGTCCGGCAGGATAGTTCATGGTGAGTGAGTTTGCTGAGTTGCGGTCTGAGACTTGCCCGCTTCAACGGCCAATTCATCGACGAAATCATTCATGGGGTGCCCACTATGTCCCTTCACCCACTGAAACTGCACATCTTTCCGCTCCAGGACCAATGCGATGAATGGTTCCCAAAGGTCGCGATTGGCGACGGGTTGGTTTTTGGAATTCTTCCAACCTCTTTTCAGCCAGCCGACGTGCCAGCGATTCTTGAAGCAATTTACGACATAGGTACTGTCGCTGACAATCAGCAGTGGGCCTGGGTTGCTTTTGACGGCTTCGAAGGCCGCTGAGAGCTCCATGCGCTGATTCGTCGTCTGAGCGTCGAAGCCAGAGGCAAAGCCTCCTCCCTCGATTGCCCAGGCCCAACCACCGGGTCCTGGGTTTCCACTGCACGCTCCGTCGGTGTAGATGGTCGTTGTCATGATGAGCCTAAGGCTTCTCTGAGGCGAGAGGCGAGTTGAGCGGCGCCCTCTTCGTTCAATTTGCCCGAGGGCCAGTCTATTCCCAGACCGCGCTCTGCGTCTGGCTTGGGAATGATATGAAAGTGCACGTGAAAGACGGCTTGGTGAGCAGCTGCGCCATTATTCTGGAGAATATTGTAGTCTTCTGTTCCGCTGACCGCGCTAACAGCACGGCAGATCCGAGGCAGCACCCTGCCCAAGGCAGCGGCCGCCTCGTCAGATAATTGATCGACGCGGGCCACTTCTTCTTTGGGTATCACCAAAGTATGGCCTGGACTGAGCGGAAAAATATCAAGGAATGCGAGAACAAATTCGTCTTCGTAGATACGATGACAAGGTATCTCTCCTCGAATAATTTTTGAGAAGATCGTCGACATATTCTCTCTCGAGCAACAGATTAGAGTACGGCGACAATCGCGTTGGAGAGCTGCTGCAAGTTGCTGGGAGTCATCCCGGCGACATTAATACGCCCGGAGCCGACAATGTAGATGCCGTAGTCGAGCTTCAGGCGCTCGACCTGTTCTTTCGAGAGTCCAGAGAAGCTAAACATGCCGTTTTGCCGGGTAATGAAAGAAAAGTCTCGGCTCGCTCCTGACTTTTGTAGGCTCTCAACAAAGAGAGTGCGCATCTCGAGGATTCGTTCACGCATGGCGTCGAGCTCGCTAATCCATTGATTCTTGAGTTCCTGATCGCCCAAAATCTTATTGACGATTTCGCCACCATGGGCAGGAGGGTTCGAATAATTGGTGCGCGCCGTGAGCTTTAGCTGACTCATCACTGCAGAGGCGATATCGCGGGTTGATGACTTTGCGGTCAGAGCGCCCGTTCGC
Source organism: Polyangiaceae bacterium (assembly GCA_022447485.1). Lineage (GTDB taxonomy): Bacteria > Myxococcota_A > Polyangia > Polyangiales > Polyangiaceae > NIC37A-2. The sequence goes on from JAKVCH010000005.1 coordinate 12,409, forward strand.
TCATTGTATAGGCCGAAGTTTTTCGAGAAGCTTGAACAGACGAGGAACTCATCGCAGGTTTCTGCAACTCGACGCAGCCCAGCAGCGTCTTCCTGGACTCCTTTTCCGAAACCTTGGTAGGCGAAGTCAATGACGGGAAGAGCCTTCTTCTCGTTCAAGATGTCCGCAATTTCTTTCCATTGCTCAAGATTGGGGTCCACTCCCGAGGGGTTGTGGCAACAAGCGTGGAGAAGCACAGCATCTCCTTCCTGCACTTCTTCTAGGGCTGCTTTCATGCCCGCAAAGTCAAGACCATTATTTGCTGGATCAAAGTAGCGGTATTTCGCGACTTCTAGTCCTGCCGCTTTAAAAATGGCGGGATGGTTCGCCCAAGTTGGATCTGAGGTCCAAATGCGACGAATGCCCGCTTTCGATTGCAGGAAGTCGCCGGCAAGTCGCAGCGCCCCGGTGCCGCCGGGTGTGTGGCAGGTCACGGCCTCGCCGTTATCAATCAGAGAAGCTCCCTCGCCAAAAAGTAATTCTCGAACATTCTTGCCGTAGGTTGGGTCGCCGTTGATTGGTTTGTAGGCCTTCGTCTTTTGCTCAGCGACCACTCGCTCCTCGGCGGCTTGCACGCTCTCTAAAACGGGCGTCTCACCATTCTCATCTTTATACACTCCGACAGAGAGGTTAATTTTCTCGGCACGGGAGTCTTTCTTAAATGCTTCCGTAATGCCGAGGATTGGATCAGGTGGTGCGGCTTGGACATTCTCAAACATTGTACTGCCGGGTAACGCAGTGCAGGTTCGCCCGCAAGCAGAAAGAGCCTGGCCTCTTTTCTGGCGCTGCCATCTTCCCCTCCGATTCAATCTGATTGGGCGCTTTACTGATTCTAATTGCAGTGAAATTGCACGCCTGAGCATGCGAGTATTCTCGATTCTCGCTCCAGGTGTCACCGCCAGGACCGTTCCCTTGGAAAATGATGGGGGGGTTGGTGCAAGAGATACGAGGGTCGCGTCTAGCCTCCTGGCTGATGGTTCTCGTTGTTCTTTCTGCGGCGATGAGTGTGATGAGTTGCGGGGGCGAGAATGATAGCTACTTGGTGTATCGCCAACCCCCAGCGCTCACACAGCAGGCGCTGGAACCCGTATCAGAATGGAGCACAAAAAGTCATCATCTCGTTTTGAGTGATGAGTGGTGTCAATCGGCAGAGATTGGTGCGACTCATCGCGGTTATCGAAGTAATACTCGAGCTATGATTCGTGAAGTCGCTTTGAATCAAGGAGTGGCTCATACGATCTTTCGTGATGGTCAAGATGTGCAAAGCGATACGCCCCTGATTGTTCAGAGGCGGGGCTTATTGTCCGTGTATCTCGAGGACCTGGATACACCTTTAGAGCGGGAAGGCGCTCGTCTGACGATTCGTCAGAAAACGGGCGAGGTAGAAGTTTTTGATGCTCTTGAGAGAGAAAGCTTAGGGCGCGAAGAGCAGGAATCAGGCTTTCATTTTCGATTGCCGGCGCGAGTGTTCGGGGAGTCCAGTGAGTTTTCTATTCAGCTATTTGAATACGGCATTTGCAATGATCGTCTGGGTCTTCGTAGTGCGCGCTTTCCCATGAAAGGGAATTACGAATTGAGCTTGAAGCACGTCGGAGAGCTGGAGCTTGTGCTTGTACCAATTCGCTACGAAGCGGATGGTAGTGGTCGGCTTCCTGATTATGAGGACGAAGATCTTGAGGTTCTGCGAGGTATGGTCGAGGCGATGTTCCCGGTTCCTCGTCTATCTGTGAAAATTCATGAGATCGTCAGCACCGATGAAGCGGAGCTAGCGGGTATCTTGAGTCAGCTACTGCACTTGCGGGATGCAGAGCGAGCGGGAGCGAATGTTGCCTATTTTGGTTTGGTCAACCCTGCTGAGTCCATGGAAGATTATTGTGGGGCCTCCTGCGTTGCGGGAGTCTCTGCCTTAGGCGCGCCCTCCGGTGAGGCTTCTGCAGGAGTTGGTATTGGCTTTCGTGGCTCAGCTCACGAGACCTTACTTCATGAATTGGGTCATATTTATCGATTGGATCATTCGCCCTGTGGAGGTCCGAGTGGACAGGACCCTGAGTTTCCGTATGAAGATGGTTCGATAGGCTCCTGGGGCTACGACTATCGCTCGGATCTGTTGATCGATCCCCAAGGCGGTCGACGCGACTTGATGAGCTATTGTGATCCCACCTGGATCAGCGACTACCATTACAAAATGCTCGCTGATCGCATCCAGTTGAGCAATAGTTTGGGGCTACTCGACTTGGGATCCTCGACCCAGTCGGCGCAGCATTCTTCCCTACAAGATTCTGCCCGACAATGGCGCACCTTGTTGGTCAGTGAGGGGACGATTCGTTGGACGAGCGCCCAAAGTCTACCTGGCCTACCTCAAGGAGAATCGGTCAACCTTCAGCTACGCTTTGTTGATGAGTCATCGCCGGCAACGAGTATCCAGGGTGTTCAGCTCCAGTTGAGTGAAGATCTTGGGCAGATGTTCAGCATCCCCGAGGAATCTCTCGCTGGAGTGCAGGCTGTCCAATTACCGAGTGGTGCATGGGTTCCCGTCGAGAGTGCTAGTCTGAGCTTCGGCTTTCATTGATGGCCCAACAGGGCCAATTGGCTCATTTAGGTTGAATTCGCGATTGACAGCTGCTCCCTCTGTCGTCACATAGCGTTGGTGACCGATCTTTTTGAGCATCCTTACGCCTCTTTTCTCGCGAATGTGACCAAACCGAATCGCTACACGGGTTCCGAGTTTGGGGCCACGAAGAAGGAGTGGGACTCCGTCGACGCTCGAATTTGTTTAGCGTTTCCCGATATCTACGACATCGGTATGAGCCACCTCGGTTACCGGATCTTGTACAAGATCTTCAATGACCATCCTCGGATGCTGGCTGAGCGCTGTTACACGCCCTGGATCGATCTTCTTGACGAGCTCGAGAAGCGTGACCTACCTCTTGCGTCCTTGGAAAGCGTGCGTCCTCTTGCCGACTTTGATGTCGTAGGCTTCTCTCTTCAATTTGAGCTCACCTATACCAATATCCTCCTCATGCTCGATAAGGGGGGCATTCCTTTACGAGCCGCCGATCGCAAAGAAGAGGATCCTTTGGTGATTGCAGGCGGACCGGTAGCAACCCATGCTGAGCCCTTAGCTCCTTTTATTGACGCGATTTTGGTGGGCGACGGCGAGGAGGCTTCAACAGAAATCGCTCTCTCCTGGGTCGATGGAAAGAAGGCTGGGAAGAGTCGTCAGGAACGGCTGAAAGACTTGGCCAAGCTAACTGGGGTCTACGTTCCCTCGCTCTATCCGATTCGGGTCGAACCCTTGACTGGCATTGCCGTAGTGGAGCCTTCGCCAGAAGCCGGAGTGCCTTATCCCATTGAGCGGCGTTTGGTGCCCGATATCAATGACTACCCTTTTCCCGACGAGTTTCCCGTAGGAGGTCCCGAAGCAATCTTTGATCGCATGAGTATCGAAGTAGCGCGAGGCTGCACCGAAGGTTGTCGCTTTTGCCAGGCCGGTATGATCTACCGTCCCGTACGCGAGCGCGACCCCAAGACGGTCGTTGCGACTGTGAAATCTGCTTTGGAGAAGAGTGGACAAGACGAAGTCAGTCTTACAGCTCTTTCTACGGCTGACGTTTCTTGCATTTCTCCGATGATAAAAAAGCTCGTCGAAGAAACGGCGCCCGACCGCGTCAGCTTGAGTGTTGCCAGTTTGCGCGCCTACGGTCTCTCCGACGATCTCCTTGAAGATATGCGCACAGTGCGGACGGCGGGCCTCACGTTTGCTCCAGAGGCGGGCACCCAGCGCATGCGTGATGTGATCAATAAAAACGTCACGGAGGAGCAGCTTTTAGAGACAGCCAACAGGGTTTTTTCCAAGGGCTTTGACCGCATGAAGCTTTATTTCATCCTGGGTCTCCCGACCGAAGAAGACGAAGACGTTCTCGGCATTGCTTCAGTCGGGCGTAATGCTTTGAAAGTCGGAAAGTCGTTGGGTAAGCGCCCGAAGGTGAATGTCAGTGTTTCTGTTCACGTGCCGAAGCCCCACACCCCATTTCAATGGTGCGCCATGGACGACCTCGGTGAAGTCGATCGGAAGCAACGTATGCTTCTCGATGAAATCCGTCAGACGAAGGGCTTGGGATTGAAGCTTCACGACTCGTCGACAAGTGAATTAGAAGGTGTTTTGGCTCGAGGAGATCGTAGGCTCGCCGATGTGATCGAGCGAGCCTACAGAAATGGTGCCCGTTTTGATTCTTGGAGCGAACATTTCAAGAAAGACGTTTGGTTGGAGGCTTTTGCTCACTTTAACTTTGATACGGCTGCTTTTTTGACAACTCTGCCCCTAGAAGCACGTCTGCCTTGGGATCATATTGATGTTGGTCTGGAAGAAGGATTTTTGGCTCGTGAGTACCGGAAAGCTCTGAACAGCCGACTCAGCCCTCCCTGTGGCAAGGCCAAAGGCATGTTTATCCACCACACGAATGTTGCCGAGGCTAAGGACGATCAGCGTAAGTTAATTTGTTATGATTGTGGTATTGCCTGTGACTTAACCCGTATGCGTGAGCAGCGGGTGGGCTTTTTGGACAAGATGGGCGCTCAGAAGCCTGGGCAGCGGGTCCGTTTGAATGTCTTAGGCGCTGAGTCCCCTGTGAGTGCTGAGCCAACCAAAGCGCAGCCAACCAAAGCGCAGCCAGCTAGCTCCGAGCCAGCCAAAGCGCAGCCAGCCAGCGCTGCTTCAGCAACAGAAACGCCGTCAGCAACTCAATCACCCGAAGAAACTGGCTCCATCGAGGCGAATGGGGCAGAGAAGAAGGCGGAAGTGGCTGAGCGGCCCAAAGTTGCGAAAAAGAAAAAAGCAAAGGCGCCGGAGATGTTTCGACCTCCCCAGGTCGGTACTCCCGTGCGAGTGCGCCTGGGTTATCGCAAGACAGGGCCCATGGCCTTGCTCGGTCATCTAGACTTTATCCGAGAGCTGCCCCGGGTGATTCGGCGAGCGGGTGCCCGCACCGCCTACACCCAAAGGTTTCACCCCAAGCCCGACATGAGCTTTGCCCCCGCGCTCGCTCTGGGCATTGCGAGCTTAGATGAATACATTGACATCAAGTTACTCGACCCACCTCCGGTCGACGAGCTCTTGGAACGTCTGAATCAGGCCACTTCAGCAGGCTTGGAGTTTACTGCTGCCACATTCCTGGGCCATCAAGATCCTGGTCTCGCAAAATTGATTGATCGAGCTGGTTATTTACTCGCGTTCTCTGTGGGCACCCTCCAAGACTTAGGTCGGGAGCAATTTGGTGAAGACCTGAGTGCAGACCAGGTGCTGGAGCGCTGGGTACAGGCCTTCGACGAAGCAGAGGAGGTGACCGTGGTCCGCAATATGAAGGGCATCAAGCGGAAGATCGCCGTGAAAGAAGGCGTGGAAGAGCTGCAGGTCGGCGGGGCGGAAGAGCGGGCAACGCTCAGCGTTGCTGGATTGATCGGCGACTTAAGAGCCATCAAGGTTTTTGTTCCTCAAAAGGCGAGCGGGGCCGTGCGTTCTCGCGAGATCGTAGAAGGGCTCACTGGTTCGATCACGACACCTCACGTGGCCATCCGCACATCTCTGACTGGTGGGGGAGAGAGTTTGATGAACCTCCCTGCGCATCAGAGGCTTCCAGGTTCGTCAAAGAAGCGCGCCGCCGAGGAAGCTGCGCTTCAGTAGAGGGCACTGCTCTTCGAGATGGGTCGGACCGGGGGGTGACTACGGCTGGGCTGCGCATTTATTGCCGGTCTTATTCCAGTCACTCATGCTGCCCAGCTCATATACTTTGAATCCTTGATTCCGAAGCTTTGTTGCTGCTCGATGAGCACGGCGGCCCGAACGACAATAGACGATGAGCCGACTTCCCGGCTCAAGACGGCTGAGACGTTCATCGATTTCGCCCACGGGCACATTGATTGCTCCCTCAATATGGCCGCTCTGGAACTCTTCCGGTTCTCGTACGTCCATGAGGATCGCCTGCTGTCGTTCAATCAGCTGACGAGCCCCGTCGCCGTTCAGCTCCAGGCAGGGTTGGGGCGACTTCTGGGTTGGCGTCTTATCGCAACTTGGCAAAAAAATTAGCATCGGCAACGTCAGCAGCGCCGGCATGAGCAGTCGAGCCGGGCGGCATCGAGCAGCACGACGCGAACCGATTCGAGGCTCTTTGATCCCTCGGATCGAGTCAACGTCTGCAGCACGGGGGCCTTCTCGCCGTTTCACGCTCATCAGGCGCTAGAGTGTCAGCGGGGGCGATTCAATGCAAATTTCCTTTCCAGAGGTGCTCGCCTGTGGAAAGAGAGGAGGGTGAAAAAAGTATTGGTGTCGAAACCCGGCGATTTTCATCGACTTCAGCTTGTTGATGCTCCTCGTCCCAGCCCTGGCCCCGGCGAGGTCTTGGTTCGCGTTGACGCGATCGGTGTGAACTTTGCGGACTGCGTTGTTCGTTTGGGCCTCTATCCGTCAGCAAAAAAATACGGTGGCTATCCGATCACTCCTGGCTTCGAGTTTGCCGGAGTTATCGAAGACCCAGGCGGGAGCGCTTCAGAGCTTCCGCTGGGCACGCGCGTTTTTGGCGTGATTCGCTTTGGGGCTTACCAGGAATACGTTTGCGTACCGGCTGATCAGCTTTATCCAGTTCCCGATGTCCTGAGCCAAGCCGAGGCTGGTGGGTTTTGTGTGACAGCGTTGACCGCTTATTATGCGCTACATGAACTCGGCGCTCTTTCGTCAGAAAAGACCGTTCTTGTGCATTCGGCGGCAGGCGGGGTCGGTACAGCCCTCGTCCAGCTTGCTCGAGCCGCTGGCGCACGGGTGATCGGAGTTGTGGGCGCTGCCCATAAGCGTTCCTTGGTGGAGCAGTTAGGGGCCGATCAGGTAATCGTCCGCTCGGAGGTTGGTGAGGGTGCTGGCTTGATTTCTGCGCTCAGGGCTGCCTCCCCTCAGGGCTACGATATTGTTTGCGATGCCAATGGTTACAAAAGTCTTCGCCAAAGCTACTCCCTCTTACGGCCGACAGGGCGTCTGGTGATTTATGGCGCCCACACCATGCTCACCCGAGGCTCTGGCGCTGTTCATTGGCTACGTCTCGCTTGGGCGGCTCTGCGCACGCCGACCTTTCAGCCCTTAAAGCTTACGAATGAGAACCGTTCTGTTCTCGGTTTTAACCTCTCGTATCTGTTTGAAGAAAAAGGCGTGCTAAAAAATGCGATGGAACGACTCCTCGAAATGCTCGAGCGTGGCGAGTTAAAAGTTGCTACCCTCCAGGAGTATCCTCTGGAAGACGTTGTCCGTGCGCACCAAGATCTCCAGAGTGGTACGACCACAGGCAAGCTGGTCTTGCGAACTTCTTCCGCTCCAGAACCCTCCAAATCTCCCGAGTGACCATGTCTGAAACTACTTCCTCCGCCCCCCAAGAGCTCGACGCGAGACTCGCTCGACTCGAGGCTGACTTACGCTCCCTTTCTCAGCGCGTCGATCAAAGCGAAGAGCTCCACCAGCGAGCAAAGGCTCGCGCCGTCTATTCTAGGCTTCTCTTTCTCGGCCTACTCGTGGCCTTTTATTTCTACCTCCGCTCGGGAGCCCTGGGGTCATGACGATGCCCGGCTCCCCAGAGAACAACGCGCCAACTTCGCCCGTCGAAGTCGAGCGTCCACCAGCAGGCGAGGTGCAGGCCTACGTGAAACGACTCCTCTTCTTTATGGGCCTTGGCGTCATCGCGATGGTCTGCACTGCGGTCTGGGCATGGAATCGCTACGGCGGGAAATTCGAGACCTCGGCACCCTTGCCTGAGGGTAAACCGCCGATTTCCCATGTGCCTCAGCCGCTGCCCGCCGAATAAGTCTGGTGCGTCGACTTGGTTGTCTGTGGGTCGAAGACTTTGACTGAGCCCTTGTTTACCAGCGGCCCAGGACGGGCCCGACTCTTCCTGGGTGCCAGTGGGCTCTCTGCTTGGTGCGCCTTGGTTTACGACGCGTCCCTTTTTACCAGAGCGCCTCTCTTGGCTCTTTGCACCGGGGTCGCGGCTCCTCTTTTCTTGCTCTTTGGGCTGGTCTTTCGTAACGGCCGCCTAGCTCGTCTCTTCGCGCTGCATCTCTTCTTGGCAGCCTCTGCTGCGAGTCTTATCCTAGCCGGTCCGGCGGTTTTGAATTACCCAACTCCGGGCGTGGCCACCTGTCTCTCCTTTTTGGTTTACGGCTGGAGTTGGGGCATGTTCGACGCGCCCTCTTCTTTAAAAAGCGAGTCTGGGCTCTATCTGCCGCGACGCCCGGCTTTGCTTTCCGCCTACGTTAGCCTCCTGATATTTGGGCTCTTGCTCATCTCTCCGCTCTTTTATGCCCTCGAGATCTCTCAAACTGGGCCCCAGATCTTTGCCCTCGGTCTATCGGCCTGGCTGGCGATTCGCGGCTTTCGTTTGGTTTCGCGCTGGAGCAGCGCTCAACAGCTGGGACAAGACATCCTGCCCCGCTATCAAGGTTACTTCGGCCCTGTGGTCTTTGTTGTGGGGAGTTTTGCGCTCACCTTCTACCTCTACTGGCTCTCGCCTCGCTGAATGCCGTGGTTTCACCTCTCTTGGGGTGATTGTTTCGGGTTCGCTGCTGTGGAATAGTAGTGAGGTGCGATGGTTTACCCCCTGGCTGATGATGCTCCTTGTCCTTCTCGCTTTCGGAAGTCTTTTCGGGATGGTGAAAGCATTTTTGGCCGGTCAGGAGCCTTTGGCGCTGAGCACTGGCTGTTTGGCTCTGGCCCTCATGAGCCTCGCTGAGCGCTTGCCTCTTCGGTTGATGAGGGCCTCCTGATGAGACGGGTTCGTTTTATCAGCCTTCTCCTCTGCGGGCTGGGGAACGCCTGCTCTTCTCCGAGCCCGTCCATTTCCAACGAGTCGAGCAGTAGCGACCTAGCGGCTCCTGCCAGTGAGCCGATTCATGTTGGCACCCTGCCCATTCTTTCAAGCGATTTAACCTACGCTGGTCTCTCCCAGCGTGAGGGCCTGATTCGAGATACTCTCTATTCCCTCGCGCGATTTCACCGATCGAAAGAAATCAGGCAAACTTTCCAAAGAAGCATTGCAGCGCGAGTGCTTCTCGATAGTGAGGTCCAAGAAGCCGAGGACCAAGGCCAGCCCAGCACCGCTGAGCTTGAGGATGCGCAGAGAGCTCTCGGCGCCCTCCTTGAGCATGATGTAGCCGTGCGGACGAGTCGCATTACGGCGTTTAAGACAGCTCTTAGCGACGATCAGGGGATAGCGGCAAAGATGCGCTCCTATCGTGATCGCCTTGCTGCGAGTCACGACTTTGACGAATTCATCGAACTCGCAGGTACCTATCGACCGGAAGATATCGAGATTCAGGCCGTGACGATGGGCCCTTACGAGCGCTCTGGTCGGCTGGTACCAAAGCAAACCTCAGACTACATGGGGAGTGATATCTCAAGCGCCTATGCAGAAGCGATTAGTGCGTGTGAGGATGATCATGTGCTTGACCACGTCGTCGAAGACGAAAAAGGATTCTATATCGTTTATTGTCAGGAACATTACCCAGCCCTTCGACCGACGCCAGAGGAGCGCCGATCGACGCTCCAGAAGCAAGTCTATCGACAACGGGCTGCTAAAAAATTAGCTCTGCTCAGTACGGCGCTTCGCAAATCGACCTCGATTCAGATCAATGACCATGCCGGTCACTTGACCACCCTACCTTGGCGCGAAGAGTAAAAGGAGCTCGCTTGTCCCAACGAGATCAAGAAGCCTCTCCTTTCGCTGAGCACCTGTCTGAGCTGTGTCGTCTCAGTGGGGCAGTGGCTGCTGCACTCGTCGATCAAGAGGGAGAGACGGTCGACTATGCTGGTCGCTTGCTGCCCTTTGACGTTCGGGTGCTCGCTGCTGAATGGCGCTTGGTGCAGCAGCATATGGCCTCTGCGCCTGTGCTTTCTCAATGCAGTGAATTCACCGTGCGTGCGGTGAAGAAAAGCTTTCACCTTTCGAGTTTGGCCGAGGGCTATTCTCTTGTTGTGGAGCTTCCAAAACGAGCCACCCGGCTTTCCGAGCGAGCCCTGTCTCATGCAATCCGGCGTATCAGCCAAGAAGCTGGCTTTCACTTACCTCGCCGACCGAACTCTCATTGGGAAGCCGTGGAAGTTACCGAGGCCGCCACTCATTCTCAGCGACCCGAGCAGATGGACTGGAATGGCGAAAGCGTCCACCTGGACGTCCTCGGTCGGCTAGAGTCGAAGACTCTGCGGGATAATGAGCATGGTTACCGCATACGCTTGGGCAATGGCCACGAAGGAACGCTGGTGCGAGAGCCTCTTGCGCGCTGGTACTTCGAACTTGAGCTCTGGCCCTAATAGATGCCCCTGATTCAGCTGCCCATTCACTGTACAGTCGCCCAGTAACAGACCGATCACTTGGCTGTAGAGCGTCCCTTTGATGACTCCACGCTCGATCAACTGCACGACTGCACAGGCGCTTTCGAGAATGACGAAATCTTTCTGAAAAATTTCACAATTAGCTCTTGCGAGATCCAAATCCGTAGACCATATAGCTCTTCCCCCAAACACGGACGGTTGGTTCTGCCAAGCGCACCGTAGGGGTCTGCGCACAGCGCTCTTTGCGGGTCTATCCTGCCATCGGAATTGTATTCCGTCTGTTCTCCTTCAGCTTCCCAATCACTTCTCGAAGGTGGTGTGCCTCGCGTGTGAAGAATGTGGGTTGTCTATGATCAACCATCATTTAGACCATGATCTCTCAGTGAGAGAGGCGTCCAAGAGTCGAGAAACTGGCTTTGATAAAAAAATCAAAGATTAGTAAAAAAGAGGTTGCGGGAAAATAGAAAGCTGACTACTGTCGGCGCCCCTTCGAGAGAGGGTCTCCTTCTCTCCTCGGTCCTTGAAAACTGAATTCTATGACTACGCGAGAAATCGCGCGGGTCCCGTCAATCGGCGACAAAACAATCGTCGATATGACATAGGAAACGAGCAAGCTTGCTCACGGACTAACCCTCTGTAAGTAAGCATTATAAAAACAGGTTTAAACTGGAGAGTTTGATCCTGGCTCAGAACGAACGTTAGCGGCACGCTTAACACATG
>JAKVCH010000050.1 GCA_022447485.1 Polyangiaceae bacterium
CCCGGCGAAAATTTCTTCGCTCCACAAATACGGAGGCCAGCCATATTTCCAACGCGTTCGTCGATGCGGCCCTAAGTCGCCCGGAAGTGGGCTTCCAACTTCATCGCGACGGGCGGCAAATCAAGAATTTCCCGCCTGCCTCGTCGCGACGGCGTCGGGTCGAGCAAGTCCTCGCCGAGCAAGATTTGATCGTCTGTGAAGGCAGTCGGGGGCCCTTAGAAATGATGGGCTACCTCTGTCCGCTCGAGCGTGCCCGGGTCGGCGCTGCAGGTTTAAAAATCATCGTGAATGGACGTCCGATTCGGGATCGAGCCTTGGCCTCAACCGTCGCTCATGCCTATGGCGCAGTGTTAGAGCGCGGAAAATACCCCCGCGGCGTGCTGTACCTGGATCTTCCCGGAGAGCTCGTGGATATCAACGTACATCCTCAAAAAAGCGAGGTGCGTTTCGCCGATAGCCGCGCCGTCGCCGACGCTCTCCACCGAATTATTTCTCAAAGCACCAAGTTCGCGAGGAATAGCACAACGAAAAGCAATGGCGCCTCCTCGAACAAGGAGCCCCAGGAAGCCCCTCCCTCGGTCACTGCAGCTGACAGACCGTCTTCACTTCTTTCCTCGGCTGACCAAGCCGTAGAAGAACAGGCAGCCGTCGCAACAGAACGCTCCAGCACCCATTTTGACTCGGCTCTGACTTTGAACCCCACAGCGAGTGAAAGACAAGGCCAGGTTATTGTACTGAAAGACGGCAAGGCTCCGCCGAGTGGACATCGCTACGCTTGGCAACCTGCCGCAACGACGCCGGAGCCCTCGTCTGGAGCGCCATCAAAAAAGGAAGAGCAATTCACGCGAGCGACGAGAGACGAAGAGGCCTATGACAACAGGGGCTTCAAGGGGCTTCGCTTTATTAAACAACTCAAAAAGAAATACCTGCTTTGCGAAGGAAGTGACGGCCTCTCAATTCTTGACCAACAGGCTGTGGCTGAGCAAGTGCTCCGCTCCCAGCTGCAATCTGCCTACGCAAAACAGCAAAGGAGTCATCAGAGCCTGCTCTTTCCTTTGAGCCTCGCTCTTGATGTTTTAGAAAGGAAGACTCTCGAGCGTCACGGGGAGTTTCTCCAGCATCTCGGTCTGATCATTGAGCTCAGTGAAGAGCAGGCTCTTCTGCGAGCGATTCCGAAGAATCTTCAAAAGGCAGACCCCCAACGATTAGTGAACTTGCTCCTCGATGAGCTCCAGCCAATTGCTTCTGAAGAACTCCCTGGGGCACTACCTCGAATATTCGAAGCTCTAGCCAGCTTCGGCGCTACTCGTGCTGGCGAAAGCGTTTCGCCTGAAGAAGCCCGCTCTCTGCTCCAGGAGCTGAATCAAGGCGACTTTCATCTGAATACACCCTCCAGGCGAACAGTCATCTCCTTCACCAGTTGGTTAGAATTGGAGCGACGCATTGGCCGCCGCTAAGGACCCATCGAACCTACCATCGCTGATCGTGATTGTTGGCCCGACGGCATCGGGGAAGTCTCACTTGGCAGCAGAGTTAGGGGCCGCCCTTCCCGGAGAAGTGATCAGCGCTGATAGTGTGCAGGTCTACCGAGGCTTCGATATTGGGGCCGGCAAGCCAAGTGAAAAAGAGCTCTCTCGCTGTCCTCATCACCTGATCGATATTCGTGATCCGTTGGAGCCTCTCGAGGCTGCCCAATTCGCCGAGGCTGCCACCGAAAAAATTGATGAAATCATTCGCCGAGGAAAAGCACCCATCATTTGTGGCGGAACCTTTCTGTGGATTCGAGCCTTGCTTTTTGGCCTCGCAGAAGCGCCACCAGCTGACCAAAAGATCCGAGAGCGCCACCGTCGCCTCGTCGCGGAAGAAGGGCGTCCTGCCCTTCATTCGGCCCTTGCCCAAGTCGATGCCCCGAGCGCAGCTCGCCTGCACCCCAACGACTTTATCCGAGTCTCACGAGCTCTGGAGGTTTTTGAAATTGCTGGGCGTCCCCTTTCTGAAATCCAAAAAGAGCACGGCTTTCGGGAGCCCAAGTACCGGTACCGACTCCTACAATTAGCTTGGGAGCGAAGTGCCTACGAAACCCGGCTTCGCCAGCGAATTCAGGGTATGCTCGACGCTGGGCTAGAAGCAGAAGTCGAAGGGCTGCTCGCTCAGGGCTATGGGGAGAGCCGAGCGATGCAAGCCATTGGTTACAAGCAGATGTATCACTCGCTTCTGGGGAAAGAGCACCAAGACAGCCCTAGCACCACTGAAAGCCAGAAAACAATTCTCGATCAAATCGTGCAAGTCACACGCGTCTTTGCCCGGCGCCAAAGAACATGGCTGCGCGATGAAGAGGTCATCGATGTGCCAGCGGCACTTCTTGACGATTCTTCTGCGCGACAGGCTCTTATCAAAGAGCTGCAAGAGTGGTTCTGAGCCAGTCCCTACTTGGCATAGCCCAAAAGCTCACGAATTTTATCTGTCGCCGCAGCTCAGTCTAAAGCTGCAGGGACTCATCGAGTAGCTGCAAGAAGCTCTGGGGCTCAAAGTCTCGCTGGGCGGAGGTCAGCTCCACGACATTCGTCGAAATGCGTGGCCTCTGAACCAAGGCCGCTTCGACGGTGTTTTCTTCACCCAAGCGATGACGCTCGAGCTCTTCTTGCGCACCAGGCGGGGGTACTAAAGAATCATCATAAGTGCCCGCCGAAGCCGCAGGAACGACGGAATCAAGGATTTCTTCCTCCAACTCATGTCGTGACTCTGTAGCAAAGTCCGCCTCAGGCTCCGCCTGCTCGATTGGTTCATCTAACTCAAAGTCTTGAGAAGGACCTTCTTCCAAGCTGATCGTCTCACCCAATTGCTCCATCGTCGGACCATCTTCGGCGAGTGCAGCCGGGACAGTTGATTCTGATGCTGCGGCTGATGCGGCTGATGCAGGCTGCGATTCCGGCGCGCCGAGGCTCGACTCTTCGATGCCCTCTTCCGGCGAAGAAAAACCAGAGGTTGGCTCCTCCAGCCGTGGAGAATCAATTCCAGCAGCATCAGCAGCGAATGCAGGCGGGGCCAACGAGTCTTCGCGCTGAGAAGAATCGATCTCTACTTCATCGATCACTGCCAGATCTTCTTCGGGCGACAAGGCCTCTTCTGGCGACAAGGCCTCTTCCGGCGACAAGGCCTCTTCCGGCGACAAGGAGAGCTCAGCTGGATGCTCGTCATCAAGCTCTAATTCATCCACTTCTGTGAGCAGAGAATCGACATCGGCGGCAATCGTTTCTTCTTGTCTAGCCTCCAAATTCTCGGTGGCTAATTCGCTCCCCGCGGCAAGGACTAAACGAGGGGCGGCGGCGCGCTCCTGAACTCGCTCCAATAAGGCTTGGAGTCTTTCAACTTGTGCGCTCATGCGGCCCCCTGATGTAGGTTTTCAATCACTTGACTCATCGTTGACCCCTCAAGGGCCCATTCCTGGGCCTTCTCGGCACTATCGGGAGAGAGAACGAGAAAAGCGGTGGCGGTTTCTTCGGCAAAGGGCACAAATCCGACGTCACGACTCAGGCCTCTTTGCAAGGCGCTCATCAAGACATGGGCCGCAAGACCGGCAGCACCTGGAGGATGCTCCTGCACTCGCAAGACGAGAGCTTTCCCCCAGCGCTCCAAGGCTAAATTACCCAAGCCCAGAAGAGCTAATTGGCCGCCCAAGTGTTCGACCCATTGCTCCAAAGAGGCAGCTTCTGCGTCGGGGCCCATCTTGTCGAGAATGCGGCGGCCCATTTCTGTGCCTAATTCACTGGCGAAGTTCACAGCCGCCTCTTCTCCGGCGTCATGACAGAGACGAAGGAGAAGGTCACAAGGAAGATTGAGTCGGGGACGCTCTTCGTCGTCTTTCAGCTGGCCTCGCGCAAAATCGTAGATAATGGCGCGTGTGGGATCGAAGCGTGGGATCATAATAGGTCTCGGTTGAGTCGAGGGTGCGATTTCGCCATGATAGAACCGCTTAGGGTCTGCCAGGACGGAAAAGGCAGAAAGCTCAGGCCTTGAGCCGAGAGCGATACCTCGAGCGCAGTATAGGCTGCTCCACCACAAAACTGTCAAATCCCTTGCAGTTTTCCCCATCATTTATTGATCACCCTCCCCCTCCCCCATTCTCTGCAGCCAAATGTTGCCATTTCGCCCTCTTTTCCAGTCCTGGACCCGAGCACTCTGGGTTCTGCTGCTCGGCCTGGTGAGCACCGCGGAAGCCCAGGAGCGCCCCTTGTTACTCGGCGGGGCGCATACTCCGAAAAAGCGCCAAGTCCGCCTCGATCCGCGGCTGCCACGGGGAGAGCCCTTGCTTTCGAGCTGGGAATTGGCCCA
Organism: Polyangiaceae bacterium; assembly: GCA_022447485.1. Lineage (GTDB taxonomy): Bacteria > Myxococcota_A > Polyangia > Polyangiales > Polyangiaceae > NIC37A-2. The sequence continues at coordinate 4,333 of JAKVCH010000050.1, forward strand.
GCTCCTCCAGCTGCCGGCCCCCCCTCACTCAGCTGCCGCTTATCCAAGTACGGGCGACTTCAATCTAAACAAGCAGTGTTCATTCAAGCGCCCCGTCTGCGTCAGCGGAGCCAATCAAGAGAAACGAAGACAAGCCCTTGAGCACTTGGAGGAGGCTTGGGAACTGGCGATTATCGGTCTGGGCTTACCATTCGAGACCTTCGAACCGATTCATTGGCACCTGCAGGAGGAGCAACCTTTCAAAGTTTTTCCCCTCCTGCTTCCTTCCCTCCACTACGACCGAGCAGAAGCCGTATGCCGAGGCGGAGCGCTCACGCAAGAGACCGCCCTACAGTGCGCGATGGAGGGCTCCTTGATTTCCGTCGCTCCAGCCACCAAGAGCATCTTTCGCGAAGCTGCAGCCTTGAGTGTCCTGGGCAGCCTGCTCCCGGCCGCTCACGAGAGAAACCAAGAGCTCATTCGCACGGCCGGAGAACAGCCTGGTCAGTCACTGAGCTCCTCCCTGGGCGGCACCATTGAGTTTCTTGAATTTCTGGAAACCACTACGGACCATTCCCAACTCCTTCCTGCCGGCTTTGCCTACCTAGCCTTAGGGGCCACCCACACCCCGGCTTCCTCATTTCGTTGGGAAGCCGAACCCGACCTCTTTGATATTCTCCGAGCGAACCTCAAGGCCGAAACAACCGCCCTACCGCGGCTGATGGATTCGTTTGCACACTTTCGGCTCGAGAACGCGCCCAGTCATCATTTAGAGCTGAAGTCATCTGCCTTGCCTCAGCATATTGGCCTTCGAGAGCCCATCCAGCCCATGGGGCAAGTCTATGTTTCTGTGACCCTCGACCAACAGGTCGAGGAGTTAGCCTTTCGTACCCAATGTGAAGATCCCGTCTCTTGGGTGTGGTCTTTAGCCAGCTACGACGCACAGGACGGCGAACTGCGACGCCTGCCCTTGCCCTTCTTGGAGCGATCGAATCAGGCCTCGCAAAGAATACAAGGTCTTGCCAAGGCAACCACAGTTCGACTCATCGGCACCAACCTAGGCGGCATCGACCTCGCTCATCCCTACGATCCCGATCACGGTCCCCATGAGCCCCACGGCTGCCAAGTATTCGTGACAGCACTAAAGCCGGCGCCGCCGGAAAAAGCAGAGGCAAACCAAGGAGAGCAGCCATAGACTCGCCAAGCCGCCCTCGCGCCGAGGAGCATCAGCCCGAGCCGAGCGCTGCAAGCCTGGGCCCCTTGCTCCACTCCAATCACAACCGCCGACCAATGGCAGCCCAAATTCTGCCTGCAGACTGTCTACGGCGATCTCAAGCTCTGCCTGGGCCAAGAGTCGCTCCTCAACAAAGATCTTGAGCTGCACATTCTCCATGGCGCTGCCTTCATCAGCTCGCAGCTCTAACTCAAGCTGTCCTAATTCTTCTTTGACAATCTCGACCGACGCCGGGCCATCTACCAGCACCCGGTAAGCAGCTCTGCCGAGAGGCCCCGCTGCTCGTCCTTCTTCGGAGCGAAGCAACACCAATGCCTCCGCGCTCGCCCCTGGTCGAAGAAAGCGGTCGGCGAAAATGATGCGACTCTGCTCAGAGCTGGGAGTCACCGGAGCACGGCTCTCGTCGGCTAATTCTAATTGAGCCTCTTGAGCGAGTAGGAGACTCTCAATATTTAGACGCCCGGGACCATCAAGAGCCTGCATTCGAGTGGTTGGCACCGCAGAGGCAATCAGCAGATCTTTGGCTTGCTGATTCGTCAGCTCTGGCTGTCGCTGCATCAGGAGGGCAATCGCTCCCGCAACAACGGGCGATGCCATACTCGTCCCTTGGGAAACAGCATGTTCATCATCGACCACTAAGCATTCAACTGAAGGGTCAGCACAACTCCCTGCTGAGCTAAACTGACTGAATACGACTCCAGGGTCCCGCGGGTCGGCAGAGCTCGACATTGCCGCCACAATCACTTCGCCGGGCGCCAAGATTTCAGGCTTGATGCGCGCGTCGAGATTCGGCCCTAAGCTGCTGAATAGGCTGCGAACCCCTCGTTCTTCTCCGCCGATAAAGACAAGCTCTCCCGTATAATCTCGCCAACTACGACGATTCCCTACCGAACCCACAGAGATCAGCTCAGGGGCCGTCGCCGGCACGAGAACAGTTTGTGATGTTGTTGCTCGAGGAAGGAGTGGCCCGGTCAACGAGCCTCCTAAACCGAAGGACCCTCGGCCCTCGACCCATATTTGCGCTTGGCCTTGGCCACGCAAGAGAAGCTCAAAAGGTCGCCCGTAATCCCAGCTGCCATCGATCACTAAAAATATCGACGACGAGGTACTGTCAGGTAGCGCATCGGTAGCCTCGCCATTGAAGATCGTGACTTCAAAATCAACGCCCTCGTCACCCAGATCTTCATTCGTAAATCCTGCGGCTTCGCCGGGTTTCACCCAATCTGTTTGCGAGCCTCTTGCATTCGCCAGGGCGACTTCCAACTGAGCGCCATCACTCACCTCGACCCACAGAAGCAAAGCACCTGAGCCATAATTTGGGCCTTGAGGAGTCAGCACCGGAATGCCGGCAGGTAAGGACTCGGCGACCCAGACATCGGTATGCCCACCCAAAGGCTCGCCATAAGACCCAGTGAGCCCTTCATAAACTTCGCCTGAGTTGCCAACAGCGGTCACAAGCGCTCGACCTGGTCCCGACGCCAACTCAGTCAAAACCTGCTCAATGGGTGAGCTACCGTCATGGGGACCGAGACTCGACCCTAAGCTCAGATTCACTACTGCTGGACGTCCCATGGCCGTCGCTTGCTCAAAGATGAAGCGCGTCCCAACGGCGATGGCGGCGTCTGTAAATTCCCCGAGAGATGAGGAGGCTTGCACAATAATTAAATCGCTGCCGGGTGCGACTCCCGGAAATTTCTCGTCACGCCCCGCTGCAATCGAAGCGACATGGGACCCATGACCATTGATGTCGCGAGGTAAAGCCCCAACCAAACCGGATGCAATCAGAGCATCAATATCGTCTGCCGAGTAAATGGCGCAATCATTCGACTCCGTGCAGCCATACTCTTCTTCGAGCTCCGGATGCAGCTCGGCGGGAGAGCGACCTAAAGCCAATAACCAGGCGACGCGGGACTTGCCTGCTGAATCAAGAAAGTCTGGATGAGCTACGTCGATACCAGTGGCGACAACGCCGACGATTGCGCCCGGGCCGTCTAAACCGAAGTCTTCTTGCGCAGCCTCTAAATTCATTTGCACAGCGGCCTGATTCATCAACGCTCGACGTCCAGGGAGCCAGCTACCTCTCAAGGATGAGGACTCGAGCGACCAATCTTGTGGCAAAGAACGATGAATCGCCCAATGCTCGGAAATGCGCTGGACTTCCGCCTCCCGTCCGGCCGATAGAGCATCTTCCCAGCGCACTAATTGGGCACTCGCCAGGGATGAATCCGCCGCAAAAACGTGGTCTCTGAATTTTCTTCCCTTTTGGGGAAGTTGCTCGAAAACTTGAGCCCAAGCGGCGGTCGACGGCCCCTGACCTGGAGGAAAAACGTCCGCTGTAGCGCTAGCTGATAGACAGGCCAGGGCAGCGAAGCTCAATAGAACGGGTCGCAACTTGCTCATGCCGCTTCTCCGGCTAAGCCATTGATCAATGCTTCTAGCTCTTGAAGCCGTTCCTCAGAGGCACCCAGCATGACATCGCGGACGACACCTTTGCGATCGATGATAACGACAAGAGGAATCGACTGCGCGTAGTACAGACGACTCACCTGACCGACACTATCACTTGCCAAATCGTGTCGCATGCCCCAGCGGCGTGCGACTTCGATGCCCATGCTCGGGCGATCGACGGTGATACCAAAGAGATGCACACCTTGAGCGACGAACTGCCTATCCCACTCCTGAAGTCTGGGCAGAAGAGCGCGGCACGCATGACACCAGCTCGCCCAAAATTCTAAAACCACGACTTCGCCCTCCATTTCTTGAAGAGAAGAGGCTTCACCCTGAAAAGTGACCACTCCAGCAATTTCCGGAGCGGGACGCCCCACTAAAGCCAGACGTACCCGATCTTCCGGGTCAGGTGTCCCCTCAAAGATAATCTGGGCGAGGTGTACCTTTCCTGCTCGCTCAAAGGCGAGAGGCTCCTCCCGCCCTGGGCTGGAGGCACGGACTAATTCACCAAGCTGAAGCGGGGAATGCAGCTCGACTTCGCCAAGTCGAGTCAAAATATCACCAGCCTGAAGACCTGCGAAGTCTGCTGGGCTATTCGGAAAGACCTGAACCACCTCAACCCCTACCCGCTGAGGTAGCTCCGCACCCAAGGCGACCCCCAACCAGCTGACCTGGCTTCGAGGGTAATTGAGAGGGACGGATGACCGCCGCGTGACCGCAGAAGCGGTCGCTCGCTCTGACTCAGAGCGCGCCGCTTGTGGCTCAGATTGAGACGAGGTGCGCCGAGCTGCAGGGGCTGCTGACGGCGAAGAGGGTTGATTCCCTAGTGGCACCTCCGGCTCCTTCGCGCCTGACGCCCCGCAAGCAGTCAGAATTAAAAAGATGCAAGCGAAGTACTGATTCCGCAGGATGCCCGTCAGCTGCATAAATAGGAACTATCACGTCTCATGGCTTCCATCGAATTGTGACGCCAAAAAGATGCGGAGATGAGTGCCCGGAGAATTTTCCGCTCGCAGGGAATCAAGTGCAGCTCGCAGTCGTAAACAGGGTCAGATGAGTCAACCCCAGAACAAAGAAAGCCAAACAAAGAAAGAGAGCCCGACGAAACGCCGGGCTCCAAAAATTTTATCGTGACGCCACCGCAAAGACTGAGGGCAGTGCCAATACTTCAGAAGGGAAGAAAAGAAGAAGGCTGGAGTAGAAACGAATCACCCTCGCGTTCTGCGACCACAGCAGGGGGTCGTGCTGGGTCAATTCAACAAGCTACGTCACGGGGAATGGTGTTCTGCAGGTGAAGGAGTGTCGCTACCGAAGAAAGCCACTTAAGAAAAAGGTGCAACAGGCCGCAAAACTAAGAAGAAAAGAAAGCTCAGCCTGAAAAACGGGGAAAGAAAAGGCTGATGAAGCAAGCTAAAAAGAAGAAGCGAAAAAGAAAGAATCTAGAAAGAAAGTCAGCAAGCTAGGAAACAAGAGAAAGCTAACTCAGGAGTCCGCGATGAAGAGGCGTCTCAAGAAGGGATTAAGCAAGAGAAACGCCCCATCGATCATCGGGATGCTGGCTGGGAAAAGAACCAACCAATAAGAAAAGTTAAAAGGGTAAGAGGAAAGCGGGTAAGAAAGAGCAGCAGTTAAGGACTCGCTTTCACACCTGGGTTAATGCAGGCATCGTGCCAGATTGCACAAAGTTCGAAAACGAATCTGCTGCGGCCTATTTTTGGGGGCAATGTATTGATTTCTTACTAATCGCTTCGCTTCCATGAGTTCCAACTATGGCATTGATGTCATACTTGGACTCAAAGAAGTAAAATCTTCCCAGGCTGCTACCGTGAGAATGAAAAGAACCCCGGGCTTCCTGGGATGAGCGACGAAATACTGACCGTGAGCGGACAGCCACTTCCTTCGACCTAACGCCCCAGCCTCCAGAAGTAGCTATTTTATGCTCCTCTCATCAGCTCAACGGAAGTCGCACAGAAAACACTGGACATCATTTGAGCTGGTGGTAGACCGCGCGTCCCAACGGATGCACCCGTAGCTCAGCTGGATAGAGCGCCGGTCTACGGAACCGGAGGTCGCAGGTTCGACTCCTTCCGGGTGCGCAAGAAGAGAACGACCTCTCAAGGTCATAGAAAAACCCGCCCTGGTCTCCAGTGCGGGTTTTTCGTTTGCTCGGGCTCGATTGGAGTGCTCGGGCGAGATTGGAGTGCGGCGGTGAAATGCCGGCAAGTCGGCCGTGCCTGGTGACAACTATTTTTCCTTCGCCTGCAGCATTCCCGCCAGTGCTGACCCGAGGGTGCGAGCTTTTGAATCTTCTTCTTTGAAGACAGCGTAACGAAAACCACTGCGCTCATCGCCCACCCGCTGCACTAAATAGGGGTAGGAAATCAAAGCATCGCCCAATTCTTCAGCAAGGGCTGCAGCGCGCTGCTGTCCCTTTTTTTGGCGCAAAAGAGCGTTCAGGCTTTCTTGATGTGCCCGCAGGTGCTCGGGTGATTCTTCTTGGTTCGTGACTTCAACAAAGGGCATAGGAGAGCATAGGAAAGTCGACCGTCTCTGAACAGTCTGCGCACGGTCCAGGCTGGCTCAAGGCTCGGCTGGCCGGGGAGCGGCTTCATCATCCCGCGGCGTGGCTCGATCGGGCGGCACCAGATCGGTGGCGCCTGGCGGAGCGCCCTCCTGGCGAAAAAGCAGAGTCACCTTTGCCTGAACGCCCTCTTCCGATGATGGAAGCTGAATCTTTTGAACAGACTCCAACAGGCAAACCAGCACGCGTGGATCTAACTGAGTGGTTCGCTTAGTGCGTAGATAACGCGGCCCGCCTTGCGTATCGTAAAAAAAGCTCAGCTCCACTCGAGAGAGCAAAGGCGCTTCCTCCTTCATTCGGCCTGAAAAACAGCGCGTCAGCTCGGGTGCATCGCTCTCAAAGGCATGACGAAGCGCGTCCACATTCCCGACTCCCTGGAGCCCTACGTGGGAGACTTCCATCTGGACCGTCTTTCTCAGACGAGCCGCCTGGCGCCGCTGAGCCTTTTGCGCGGCGTGTTCTTTGGCTGCCCGCTCTTCCGCCTCCTGCTCGGCAGCTGTGGTTGAGGCGGTCTCCTCTTGCGAGGAAGAGCCGAAAGCAACAAAGAGGAAGACAGCAACAAAGGCAAGAATCGACGCTCCGATAAGAAGGTGACGCTGCTCGCTCAGGCCTTGAAGGAGTCTCTGGGAAAGCGTCTTGTTTCTCGCTCTCTGGGAAGAGTCCTCCGCTCCGGAATTAGAAGACGAGCCCGGCGAATTTTCCGTTTGAGGCGTGGAGTCGGGAGAGAGCGAGTCTGATCCCGCCAGACGCGGTTCGGCCTGAGCAGCAGCTGCCCGCCGGGGCGGTGCTGGCGGACCAGGAAGTACCGGGGGCGCGACAGGGCCGGGAGCCGGGGGCAGCGAAATGAGGCCAGGTGCACCAGACCGCTCTCCCCTCTGAGGAGGCGCCAAAGGAGGTAAACCCGCCCCCCGATTCTTCAATGTCGGCGGTGATGACGATGCGGGGGGATGGCTGGTGAACGAATCGACAGAAGAGCGCTTGACCACAGGCGGGATGCGTTCTCCGTTCGGCCACAACACCAAGGACTCTTTCACCCAATTCGCTGGACCGGCACCGCCCACCCGAACCATACCAGGCCGAAAAGCCAAGACATTGGCCGGCTGACGCCCGGTGGCAAAGCAAACGATGACGGCGTCGCCCACCTGCAGGTGTTCGCTAGGCATCAATTCATGCTTTCCGAACTGAGAGACGAAGCGACCTGCGGCATAGACCCGAACCTAACACAATCACTGTTGCGGCAGCCAGCAAAGCACCCAATTACCAGGCTCAAGAAAGCGCAACTACTTTTGCCCCTCCGCCCGAAGCCGACGAAAAAAACCTTGTAGCTGCGCCACGGCTTCTTCTGCCAAGATGCCGCCAACGACCTCCTCAAAACGATGATTCAACCGCGGATCACGACCGATTTGAAAAAGACTCTCCAAGGCTCCGGCCTTAGGATCTTTGGCACCGTAATACACCCGACGGACTCGCGCATTCACAAGAGCGCCCGCACACATCGGACATGGTTCGAGAGTCACATAGAGGGAGCCCTCGATCCGCCAGTGGCCAATCTCTTGAGCGGCATTCCTCAAAGCATCAACCTCCGCATGAGCCGTGGGATCGCCC
>JAKVCH010000500.1 GCA_022447485.1 Polyangiaceae bacterium
CCCTGGGCGCGGGTAATAAATGGAGGTTCTCCTCCGACGGCACGGAAGGCGCGAACGGGACTATTTACGCCGGCTACAAGGACTTTTTCGGCACGTTGTTGTAATTGATTCATCGGTTGATTCATTCGGTCAGTGAGCGTTAGGAGGATCCGGTCTTGCGGGGGCTCGCAAGCGAGGAGCGAGACCTATCAGATGAAACGCGCTGAAGAACTTCTCTCCAGCGACGGAGTAATTGTAGAGTTCCCTCGGGCCAAGAGTAGCGACTGAGGCGAGCCAATAAGTGAAAGCTGTGGTCGCCGATTCTACGCTCTTCGGGAAAAATCTCCTTGGCGCGGGCCAGGGCAACCTCTGCTTCTTCGATTTTGTTTAGTTCGCGAAAGTACCAAGCCTCGGCAAGCAAACGATGCTGATGGGGCTCCGGCTCTTCAACGTTCATCTGTTCGCAGGCATCGAGCAATTTGCGGGCGCTCTCAAAATTCCGCTCCATGATTTCAATTTGTGCTTCGAGGACTTTTGCCTCGACGACTCCCCAAGGATCATCAAGATCCTGGTAGATCTGCGCGCACCACTCGGCATTTCTTCTTGCGAGGGGAATATCGTCAGCGTCAATGCCGACCATAGCTAAGAGCCGGCGACAGGCAGCTTGTCCCCGAGGCGTGCGTAGGGACTCAAAGCCAATCAGAGCGTCATTAGCACCTTTTTCGGCGGCTCGCAGATTGAGCATACGGTGCTCAACATGTGCCAGCGAAGCGTCTGTCTGAGCTGTTCCCAGGCGGTAGCCAACGCGTTCAAATTCCTCTCTTGCCTCGAGGGCGAGACGACGCGAGCTTTCCACAGACCCTTCGCTATGCTCGATCCAGCTCAGGAGGAGGAGACATTGGCCGCGACCCAGGGGTTGATCGATGGAGGCAAAATGTCTCTCGCCGGATTGAGCAAGAGGCCGTGCGCTTTCAAAATCACCCAGAAGGTAGCCGATCTCAGCCAAGACGGCCTCGGCCTGGGCTTGACCGAGGATGTCTCCCTCGCTCTGAAAATATTCAAGAGCAATTTCCGTCGACTTTTTGCCTTCGGTGGAGTTGCCCAATTCTGAGCCGATATGACCCAGCAGTCGTAGGCAGTGGGCTTGATTTAAGTCATCTTCAAGCTCTTGAAATGCTCGCTGGGCTCGCCGAGCATATTTCTTTGCCTCTGCTGCGCGACCCACATGACGGAGCGATTCGGCTCTCCAGCGATCTTGATGAGCTCTTGTTGCTCCGCTGATTTTTCCTCGAAGTAATTCTAGGTCACTTAAGGTGGAAAGAGGCTCCCGAGCGCCATTCCAGGAGACCTTGAGAAAATCGAAGAGCAGATCTGCAGCGGCTGTTGGGTCGCCTGCGAGAATCAGATTCATGACCCTTTGGCGAACGACACGGCGGGTTGCCCCGAGGGGGTGACGTGCCAAAGCGAGAGCCGCTGCGTGGTAGATATGCTCTCTATCCTCGCGCTGCGCTAATTGCTCCGAGAGGTACTCCTGGAGCAGTGCGTGGGGCCAGCTGTAGCGTCCGGGCCCTCGGGGGATCAGTATTTCGGCGCGACTCATCGCGACGATGCATTCTTCGCCCGGTAGGCCCAGAGCCGTAAAGAGCGGCGAAAGAACTTCTTTGCGAAGGTCGCTGGAGAACGCAGCACTCGCGTAGGCGGCCTTGCGGAGCTCGGGTGGCATGGCCGCTACCCTGCTGGACCATAACTCAGCCGTGGTTTTTGGGCGAACAGAGAGAACTTCTGAAGCCACGTGGTACTCGTGGTCTTTAAACTTCATTTCGCCTTCGAGTGCCCAGGCGTGGAGCTGCTGCAACGCAAAAAGAGGGTTACCTCGACTGCGTCTCGCTGCTTCGTCAACAGCAGCACTGCCGAGGGGCAGCGACTTGCGAATCAGCTCACGAGTGGTTTCCGGTTCGAGGGGTGTTACGTCGATAGCAATACCATTCATATGGTCCCTCAGTCGACGCAAGCGCTCTGCAGCGGGTGTCCCCAAATGAACGTCCTCGGCTCGCACCGTAGCGACAACCAGATAAGATTGGTCGGTGTCTTCGCTATGCATGCGCATAAAGCCTTCGAAGGTAGATTCGGAAGCGTTGTGTAGGTCGTCCAACCAGAAGAGGAGTCGTCTGCCTGCCCCAATGCGTCGCACGACGTGACGAGAGATAGTACGGCGAGTTGCGAGAGTATCGAGGGTAAAGCGCACGCCACTGGGGCCGAGCGGGACATCTGCGATGGGCCCAGCGGGGCGTAACCACTCTGCAGCGCCAGCGACCCAGGTGCGTCCCGCTTTGTCCTCTTTCTTTACCCGCCAGCGAGAGAGGAGAGAACGTTCGATAGTTGATTTGTCGATGCGCTCGAAGTTGTAGTAGCGCGTAGTGGCGCCGACGACGCCGTCGAGAGGACCGCGAACTTTTCGATAGCGGGCGAAGAGAGGAACCATTGTGCCCTCTTCGTGAACAGCCTGACAGAGCCATTCTGCAATACGACTTTTGCCGGAGCCGGCAGGGCCGACCAAAATGACAAGGCGATGTTGGGGGCCTTCGCCATCGATCAGTTCATCGCAAATTTCTCTTAACGTTTGGCGAATTTTTTCTCGTCCGACGAGAGGGCTTTGACGAATACTGAGTAGCCCGGTGGAGCGCTCAGGGGCAGCATCCAAAAGAGGGTTTCGGCCTGCATAGCCTACACCCTTAGGTAAAGGCCTGCTGGGAGCCGGTCGTATATAAGGCAGGGCGTACCCTCCTGGAGGCACTTTTGTCGGACGCAACTCTGCCCAATCTTTGCGAGCTTCTGCAGCAAACTCCCAACGATCCCAGGGTTTTTTTCGGAGGAGTCGCATAACAAACCCTAAGGCACCTTCAGGCACGTCGATAGCTGGGACGAGGGGCGGTACCTCGGCGTAGGCATGCTGACGTAAAAGTTCTTTACTACTCCCCCCAAAAGGAGCTCCTCTGCCGATTTGACGATAAAGTATGCAGCCGAGGGCGTAGAGGTCT
>JAKVCH010000501.1 GCA_022447485.1 Polyangiaceae bacterium
ATGAAAATTTTCACGGTTGCGGCGGGCTTGGAGAGTCGCCTTCTGAAAGCGACTGAGCAAATCTTTTGTGAAAAAGGTGCGATGCGCGTCGATAACGTCATGATTCGCGATACTCACCCCGCTGGTTGGTTGCCTGTCTCTCAAATCTTGGCCCAATCATCGAATATTTGTTCGGCGAAAATAGGTCTGAGTTTAGGTGGAGAGCGTCTCTATCAAGCCTTTCGCGATTTTGGTTTCGGCCAAAAGTCGGGCGCTCCTGTTCCCGGAGAGTCAGCTGGGCGTTTGCGCCCGCGGGGTCGACCTTGGGTGCAGGTGGAGACGGCTTCGGCCTCTTTTGGCCAAGGAATTAGCGTGACGAACTTGCAGATGGCCATGGCGACAGCTGCAATTGCAAACGGTGGCGAATTAATGGAGCCACTTTTGATCAAGAAGGTGACGACTGCCGCCGGTGAAGTTGTGCGGGATTCGGCCCCTCGAGTACGACGGCGAGTTGTGAGCCAACGGGTAGCACGACATTTAGCGGAGATGCTTGTAGCAGTGACCGAAGGTCATGGCACAGGCACAGAAGCTGCTGTGGCCGGACATCGAGTTGCAGGCAAGACGGCGACGGCTCAGAAGGCGGAACCTCGAACGGGGCGTTATTCCCTTGATAATTATGTCGCCTCCTTCACCGGCTTTGTACCTGCCCAAGATCCGAAAGTTGTTATTTCGGTGACGATTGACGAGCCTCGGGTGAATCACGCGGGTGGCTCGGTTGCGGCGCCCGTCTTCCGGAATATCTCGGAATACGTCTTAAGAACGTTTGGCATTGCGCCCACCGGTACGAAACAGGTGAAGCTAAAAACTCTGGCCAGGAGAGCAGACCCGGCCCACACGACCCACGCTTTGTTGGCGGATGCGCGGGGAGAGTTTGCTCATATTCAAGAAGTTGTGGATGGGAGCAAGGTCGCTTCGGGAGAAGTAAAGATTCCGAACTTGACCGGCAAACCAATGCGATATTCGATGCATCAGCTCCTGGAGAAAGGGTTGAAACCCCAGGTAGAAGGCTCAGGGCTTGTTGTTCGTCAAGAGCCACCTCCAGGAAGCGTGGTGAAAAAAGGTGCGGCGGTTCAACTCACTTTCCGTCCGGCAACATAATGGCTTCCCGCAGCACTGAGGTAGCGTTGTCTCAAGCCCTTTCTGTCCAAGGACTGGTGGGCCAGCTTCAAGAGTTCGATCCCCATGTCTACGGTGATGCCGATGGACTCATATTCGGTATTTCTGAGGACTCGCGCTCTATCAAGAGTGGGTATATTTTCCTCGCTCGTCGAGGCGAAAAGAGCGATGGCACGAAGTGGGCGGTTTCCGCTTTGCAGTCTGGTGCTGTGGCGGTTTTATGTGAGCGCGGCGCCGGGGTGAAGGAAGAGCCAAGAATTGAGGTAAATGACCTACGCCGAGCATGGGGAGTCGCAGCTCAGGCGATTTACGGCCAGCCAACGGAGCACATGAATGTCATCGGCGTCACTGGCACCAATGGCAAGACGACGGTAGCGGTTTTGCTCGAGCAAGCTTACCTATCTGTGCAGCGCCAGGTCGCACGGAGCGGGACGCTGGGTTTCTACGTAAATGGCGCTCAGCAGTCGGGATCATTAACCACCCCTATGCCCGATGAGCTGGCTCGGAACCTTGCTTCTGCCCAAGAGCTTGGCTGCAGCGAAGCTCTTTTAGAAGTTTCCAGTCACGCGCTCGTCCAGGGGAGAGTCGAGGGAATTCGTTTTCAGGCAGCTGCTTTTACTAACCTCTCACAAGACCACCTCGATTATCATCATTCAATGAAGGAGTATTTTGAGGCAAAAAAGAGCTTGTTTCTTGAATACTCACCCCGTCGCAGTGTGTTCAATATTGATGATCCAGCCCTACGCCAATTTGCTCAGGAGCTTGAGGATTCTGGGCAGGAGTTGATCACCGTGAGCTGTTCTGACCCAGGAGCTGATCTTTACTTTGAGATCGGCGCTCTGACCCAGTCTGGAGTGCGAGCAACTCTTCACTATCAGGGGCAAAAGCTCGAGTTCGCATCACGACTCGTTGGGAGGCATAATCTGGAAAACTTAGGCACGAGCTTGGGGTTGCTACTCGCCAACGGACTGTCTTTTCAAGAGGCTGCGGCAGCATTGTCGGGAGCGAAAGGAGCGCCAGGACGCTTCCAGCGAGTTGAGGCGGAGGAGGATGATATTACCGTATTGGTGGATTATGCTCATACGCCCGATGCCATCGAGCGAGTTATCCAGGCTCTTCGAGAGTTGAGTGCGCAACCTTTGATTACTGTTTTTGGCTGTGGGGGCGACCGAGACCGGAAGAAGCGGCCCTTGATGGGGAAGGCAGCCAGCTCCTCGGACGCAATTTGGGTCACGAGCGATAATCCACGGAGCGAGAGTCCCCAAAAGATCGTCGAAGAAATTCTACAGGGCGTGGACCAATCCGCGACGGTTACGTCTGTCGAACTCGATCGCAAACAAGCGATACAAGGCGCGATCGCTGCGGCGCATCCGGGTTCAGTCGTACTGATTGCTGGCAAAGGCCATGAGCAATATCAAGAAATCGCCGGAGAACGCCTGTCTTTTGATGATGTGGTTGTTGCTGTTGATGCCCTAGAGCGTCGCAGGAATCACGTGAGGGGAGCCTGAGAGATGGCGACTCGGATACCTAAGAATCACGCGAGCTTTCAATGGCAGGAGCTGACTCAAGCCTTGGGGATTGTCGGTCGAGGTGAAGAGCGAAGCGTCTGCGGAGTCTCCACAGATTCTCGTTCCTTGGCTCCCGGCGAAGTTTTCTTTGCTTTGCGCGGTGATCGCTTTGATGCTCATGACTTCGTCGAGAAATTGCCTGAGGGTTTCGTTGCTGTTGTGGATCAGCACTACGTGGACAACTTGAGTGCGGATGCAATCGATGGGTTAGCGTCACGACTATCTTTATTCGTTGTTCCAGATACGCTGATTGCTCTCGGCAACCTCGCTCTTTTTCACCGTCAGCGTTGGGGC
>JAKVCH010000502.1 GCA_022447485.1 Polyangiaceae bacterium
TGAAGCTCTTCGCTTGAGGCCTTCTCGGGCGCCAGGGCGCGAGCGAGAGCCTCTCGGCAAGGCTGAGCACAGGCCGAGCAAGAAGCTTGCACGGGCGTCGATTGCGTGATTGTCGATTGCAAGAGTTCAAGCTGAGCAGTGCTCGCGATGTCGAGCGCCCAGGTGGTGCGCAAAGCCAGCCACGTTCCGGTATCGTGCCGGAGTGAGAGATGGGCAGGTCCAAGCTCTGCGAGTCCAGCCTCGGCGGCGATCTCCTGGAAAGGCAGGGGAGCTGGCTCCATTTCATGTGCGAATCGCAGCTGCGAATCAATGGTTAGTTTTTTGGCGACTTGCTGAAATTGTTCCTCGACATAGCGATCGAGAGGGTGCGGGGGCAGCGCTTTGGAGCTGGACTCTTGCGTTTGGAGCCAGCGCAAGAAAGGCGGAAAAAGCGCCTTCGTATTGCCAAAGACGAGCACCGGATAGCCGGCTTGATGCCGGTGAGTCAGTTGAAAACTCAGCTCCGGTCTTTGACTCATCATCAATCGCACCAAATCAAAGCCAAGTAGGGCTAATTCTTGGAGAGCTGCGTTGAGCTCATCAACGAGAAGTTTGGAGCTGGACAAGTATGGATCCATCAAATCTACCAGTCTGTTATTCACCAAATAGACTGAGTTGGCGCTTTTTCTGGGCGATTTTTTTGCGTGAGACTTTTGGCTTGGGGAGCTCTTTGGGAGAGCTCATCTCTGAGGTTGCTGTGCTGCTCGGGCTCAAGCTTTCCGGTGCTGTCGCCACCTTTGTTGGTGGCTGGAGCGTTGCCGCCCTGATTCGTTGTTCAGCAGGCCGAGGCGCTTGGGTTGTCACCGGCTCATTTGCCTGGTCGGCCTTGGCTCTAAGGCCCTCGAGCATATTTTGTTGAGCATTGGGCCGCGGTTTACGTTTTAATTCACGACGTTTATTTTGATGAGGGGGATTCGAGGCGACTGCCTGTGCCCGAGTATCGTCTTTATGAGAATTTGAGGTGTCGTCCGCTTCTTTTTCTGCTGGTTCTTGGGAAGAGACAGCTTTTTGAGCAGCATGCTCTGGAGCTGGAGCTGGTTCCTTTGAAGCGGAGGGCTCGTGCTCGCGGGCCAGTGCTGGACTAGCTAGTGCTGGACTGGACAAAGCATCCGCTTGCGCAGAGGGTGCCAGGTCGCTCACCCGGGGCATTTCGAGAGCTGCTGGTTTTTGTGCAGGTGTCGCGGGGGTCTTGGCTTCTCTCTTCTTGTCTTTTTTCTGTGCGCTTCTTTTTTTCTTCGATTTTTTCTTTCCCCCGAATTCGTCTGCTTTCGCTACCTCCTGGCGAATTTGCTTTTCCCCGGCGGCCGCCAGTTCATTGGCTTTTTCCGTTTCTCCTCGCATTTCCATCAAGAAGCGACTGGGAACCTGGGGCCGCAATTTGCCCCATTTCATGCGGCCCCGACAATAACTCAGGAGAAGCTCATCTTGAGCACGGGTCACTCCAACATAAGCAAGGCGACGCTCCTCATCGATCGCTGTCTTATCGGGATCGATGACTGTGCGCTTGTGGGGTAAGAGCCCCTCTTCCAAACCAACCAGGTAAACGATGGGAAACTCCAAACCCTTTGCGCTGTGCAAAGTCATCAGAGTGATGGCATGTTCTTGCTTGTCGTCGTCGTCGTCGTCTTGAGTGTCTAAAGCCGAAGCCTCCAAAAAACCAAGTAAAGAGGGGTTTTCATCCCGTTCTTCGTATTGGCTGATGGCATTCACGAGCTCCTCGACGGCATTCCAGCGCGTTTCTTGCTCGGTCGGGTCCTTGTACTGCCTTTGGAGCTCCGCGCGGTAGTTCACTCTTTCTACCAATTCGGCAAAGAGAGAAGATAAACTCTCGTCGGCGATGCGCGCCTGGAATTCCTCCATCATCAAACGAAAGTTTTCAATAGCGACGCCTGCTTTTTCTGTGACGCCTGGATGCGCCGAGGCTGCTGGCAGAGACTTCCAAAGGGGTTCCCCGGCGGCCACGGCTTCATCGAGAAGGGTTTGCACCGAGCTGGTACCAATTCCCCGGGGTGGCGTGTTGAGGATGCGGAGCAATGAGACTTCGTCGTGAGGGTTGGCGAGGGTCCGCAGGTAGGAGAGAAGGTCCTTAATCTCTTTGCGATCAAAGAAGCTCTGTCCACCTACAAGGCGATACGGAACTCCGGCGCGCCTTAATTCTTGCTCGAAAACTCGGGGTTGCTCGTTGGTGCGAAAGAGAATGGCGATCTGACTCGCTGGAACCCGCTCGTGATCTTCGCGGTTAATCCGTCGGAAAATATCGTGCACCACAGATTCAGCCTCGGCGTTTTCGTCTTCAAAGCGATGAAAGCGCGGTGGCGCGCCCCTTTCTCGGGCCGCTTTCAGGACTTTGTCGTGACGCTTTTTATTGTGGGCAATCAGCTGGTTCGCGAGATGAATCACCCATTCTGTCGAGCGGTAGTTATCTTCGAGACGTACGACTCGTGCGTCGGGCCACTGATCTTTGAAGCCTAAAATATGTTCGACCTCGGCTCCTCGCCAGCCGTAAATACTTTGATCGTCATCGCCGACGACGCAGATATTCCGGTGCCTTTCGGCCAGGGCTTTGACGATACCGTATTGAAGGCCGTTGGTGTCTTGATATTCGTCGATCAATAAGTGGTCGAAACGCGATGCCTCGGCGTAGCGAGCCTCTGGAAACTCTTGGAAGAGAGTCGAGGTGAGCAGGAGCAAATCGTCGAAATCCATGGCGCCCGAGGCTTTGAGAGAAGCCTGGTAGCGTCCGTAAGCCATCGCCCCAAGAAGTTGATCATCGGCTGCTGCATTTTGCTCCGCCTGGGCGGCCGTCATGCCTTTGCCTTTCCAATTGCTGATCATATTGATCAAATCGGAAGGCCGCATCGTTTGATGCCCCACGCGAATATCTCTTAAGGCGCCCCGAGCGACCGTTTCTTGGTCACCGCGGTCGTAGATTGTGAACTGTTCAGGATATCCCAAT
>JAKVCH010000503.1 GCA_022447485.1 Polyangiaceae bacterium
TTACATCTGACGCGAGCACTTCGGGTAAAATAAGTTTTATCGCAACTTCACGCTGTAGAATCTGATCGCGAGCACGTAATACCTTACCCATTGCTCCTCGGCCCAGCTCCTGAAGGATTTGATAGTGACTGAGGTGCTCTCGGACCTTGACGGCATATTCCTCTTTCACCGTGGGGGAGATTCTCTGTAGCGGCCGGTCGAGGTACTGCTCGTGAAAAGGGGGGATGGACGGCAGGTCAACCGACGCTAGACGTGAGCAGCTTACACCAATGTCGTCTGATGTACTCTTTCGGGAATAGAAAAGCTCCTTTCCGGCATCTAGGCTTGTTGTTGGTCGATAGATTGAACCGATAGCGTGAGCGTTATCACCCGCTTGAGTGCTTGAGTCTTGTTCAGCCTCTAAGGTCGACGAAGGGCTGGAGCCAAGAGTAGCAGGCTCTTGGCCCTCATTCATTTCGATCCTAGCCGTTAGCTCTACTCCTGGGTTGCGCTCTGGTAAGTGTCGACTCAGATTATGCGGCAAAAAACAGCAATACCTGGTTGTTTTCAATGAGTCCTGGCTGGGCGATTCCTTGTGCGTTTTTGCTCCCAAGTGTCCATTCGGATCGTTTAGTTCATCGAAAGAAATTTGATGAGTCGGAGTAGCCGCTCTGGAGTCTTGCCCAGCGAAGCCGAAGGGCGAGGGCCAGATGCAAGGCCAGGTCTTTCTGGGTTGATCTGGATCACGATGAGTGGAGTCATTCATGGTTCACCTCATCGCTCTGTGCTGTTTCTTTTGGCGGTTGAGAAAATTGCCCAGGCCACCTTAAGCTGGCCTGCATTGTCTCTTCGTTTCGGTATAGCCACAGCTCAAGCGAATAGCCGTCCGGTCCCCAAATCACTCGGTCGAAGACATTGGAGATAATCAACAAGCCCATTCCGGCGACGGAAGCTTTTCCTTGGTCTGCTGAGAGGTCCTCCTCAGGAAGCCGAGGTTTGTCGGGTCGCTTTTGGGAACCAGAATGGAAGGATGGTAGAAGGGGATTCTGTGATACTCGTAGGTCGGGCGCGAGGGAGCGGGTGGATTCGATGCGTAATTCCTTGGGACAAGCCCTGCCGGTCCATTCGATATGCACACCGTAGGAGACGCCTGTTTCGATCGTTCTCACTTGGATCTGTCGACCTTTAAACCTCTGCTGTTGAGGTCGCTCCTCTGCTTCGCGGAAAAAAGACTGCCCACCGTCGAGAGCTCGACCTGCAGAACTAATTTCAAGAGCGCCATGCACGACAGCGTTGGTGAGCGCTTCGATCAAGCCCTGTTCAAAGCTATCGGCATCCACCCAGGATGGTGCAAGTTGCAGGACACCTTGCACACACGGAGTAATTGCCGAGGGCTGGGCAGGGACGGCTATTTCGTGGTTTTGACAACCCAAACGGTCAAGTATCAGCACTGTTGCATCGTCCGGTGCGTCGTTTTTTTGCTTTTGATACAACGCCTCGATCCGATCACGAAGTTCCTCTGGCTCATGCTGCCGAGGGGGGATTTGGGGCCATAGCTCGAGTCGTTGAACGGCGGCACGACAGTCGTCCGTCGCACCGAAAGGCTCTGTGAGGCCATCGCTCATCAAAATGATTCGATCGCCAGGGTGAATCTTCCAGGTGCTCGTCGTGTAGGTCGAATTTTCAAACATTCCAATTGGTAGCCCGGAGCCTTGAACCGACTCCGCGAGACAATGCGCACGCAGAACAATCACTGGAGGTAAACCAGCATTGAGTACCTCGACTTGGTTTTCCTGAATGTCGAGGGCGGCCAGGCATGAATATTTGCCGGTTTCGCGGCGCGCCATATGATTATTGAGTTTCGAAACTGCCTCACTCAGACTCATCAGCGCAAATAGATTGCGCAATTCGGCGCGAGTTTCCGAGGCAACGAGAGCCGAGGCTGTACCGTGCCCCGACACATCGAGAAGAAGGGCAATCGTTCGGTTGTCTTTCACAGGGATGATATCGAAAATATCACCACCGACTTGACCAGAGGGCGAAAGTGCACCCGTGATGCTCCAATCTTGATGCTCGACGGGCACGGGGGGGAGTTGAGCTTGTTGGACTCGTGCAGCCTCTTGTAACTCTTCAAAAAGCGCTGAGTTACTCCTCGAAGACCTTGCTTCTCGATTTTGATCGACGCGGATCATGGCCCGCACCCGTGCCATCAGTATCTTACCATTGACGGGTTTGGTGATGTAATCGTTCGCACCAGCTTGCAGCGCGGCGTCAATATGATCGGGCTCAGCAGAAGCAGTCAATACAACAATCGGCAGCTCTCGCGTTTCTTCGTCATCTCGTAATCGTCTGAGAACCCCAAGGCCATCTAGGCGTGGCATCATATAGTCGAGCAGAATCAGCGATGGCTTCTCTTGGGCGACAGCTTCGATTGCTTCATAGCCATCGCTCGCAAAGCTGGTTTGGTAGCCATTCCTCTCAAGTAGTGTCCCATAGAGATAGCGGTTGGCGGCCGTATCATCGACAACAAGAACGGTGTGGGCGGCTGGCGAAAAGTTATTCGACATGGGGGACAAAGCTCCAGGAGGATCAAACGTCCCGCTCCGCTCATTGATAAGCATCGTGGACGATCAGCGGGCCTTTGAAAACCAAATACCAGCGTCCGTTCCCCCTCTTACTGAGTACAGGATACCAGCAGAAGGCCAAGGGATCAGGCGGTATTCATGCGCTTTTGGGTGGATGTCGAAGGAAAAACCAGCATTTTCTAGCCAGACCTCCAATCTTCCTGAATTCGCGCTGCCGTTCTCTTTGAGATAGGCAACTCCTTTTGGAGCATCGATGCGTCGAAGAGTGCTGGCAAAGACATCTGTTGCCCTCTTTTTGATCTCGTTGTTTTCAAGCTCTGCCAGGGTTCCGAGGTCGGGTGCTGAACTGTCAATGACCAAGAAGAGTGAGGGGTCGTCGGTCCGTAGAGTAGGCGACTGTAGGGGGACTCGTGTGGCGAGAGTTGTT
>JAKVCH010000504.1 GCA_022447485.1 Polyangiaceae bacterium
TTTGCCGAAGTGATCATTGGCAGCACCGTGTTGATGTTTGACAACGATGACGACGGAAACTTGGAGCTGACCCAGGTTCTCAGTGGCGATGCAACAGCTGGCTCCAATGGGAGTTTCGGACTTTTCTCCTGCGTTGCCGATCTGAGTTCGGAGCCGGGCCAAGAGCTCGTAGCTGGCACCAGCCTCTACCGACTGCCGGATACCCTACCAACCTGCGCGACCCCGCCCTGCAGTGGAGCGCTCACGAAAGTCTGGGATGCTGAGACGGTGGCTGCCAATGTTGATGGCAATAAAACACCGACGAAGCCCAATGGGAGCTGCGCAGTTGCGAATCTGTGGGGTGATGATTTTTCATCTCCACCTGGACCTGATAATGATCCGCGCGGATGCGATCGAGCGGAAGTGGTTTTGATCTCCGACGGCTACTTAACCATTTTAGATGGCGCCACGGGTGAGCTGATTGAGGAGCGAAACCTTGAGGGCGGCGACCGGGGCGGAGCCCCCAATATTGATGACTTCGATGGTGATGGCTTTATGGAGGTCGCCTCGGCTCTCCAAGACTTCTATGTGGTTGTTGATCTACAGCCGCCCACGAATAATGCCGACTTCAGCAGTTTAGGCGCCTGTCCCGCGTGGCCTGCTACCCTCGAGCGGTCGGTGGGCGACAATAGTGATCCCTCCAGCTTCAACCCGAACCTAAAAACGAGCGGCAATGAGGGAGATATTGCTAAGCCGCGTTCTAGCGGGGGGGCCTGTACTCAGGCAAGCGACTGCGCCGCGGGCATGACTTGTAGCGCGGTGGGCGAGTGCATTTGCCTGCATAATGGCTGGCAGCGAGGCAGCGATGATGCATCGAGCAAGTCGACATCTTCGAGTGTATTCGACTTCAATGGCGATGGGGTTGCCGAGGTGATTTACAACGATGAATGCGAGATGCGCGTTTATGACGGAGTCAACGGCGCCGTGTACTACAACGAAAACTCTCGCAGCCGCACGGGGATTGAAAACCCTATCGTTGCTGACGTCGACAACGACGGTAATGCCGAAATTGTGACTGTGCTCAATACCGACTCCAATAATCGCTGTGACGATGACCCTGGTGGCATCGCCACCGGTCCGAACGGGATCAGAGTTTGGGGAGACCCAAGCGACACTTGGGTCTCTGCCCGGCGGATCTGGAATCAGATGTCGTATTCTGTGACCAATATCAATGAGTCAGGCAGCGTGCCGCAACATGCAGCCGAGAGCTGGAAGAGCTTCAATGGGCGCGTGTACAATACCTATCGTTCCCAGCCGCGTAATTCCGGTGTCGCGCCCGATCTGACCATCAGCGGCGTGAGCATCACTTCGCCCGACGCCGCCTGCGGCACCCTCAGCGAGCTTTTAGACATTGGTTTTCAGGCAGAAAACCAAGGGGACCTGCGCGTTGGCCCAGGAGTTGTGGTTTCTTTTTATGGCACCTGGGACGGCTCGGAAGAACCCCTGCTCAGAGCCAACGGGGAGCCTCTCCTTTTTACTCTCTCCAAAAGCCTCGAACCCAAAGCAGTCCTCATTGCAAGCGTCGCCTTCGACCTGCGTAACCAAGGCAACCAAACAACTCTCCCGAATTCCATTCGCGTCGAGATCGACAGCGAAAACGAAGTCATGACGGGCTACGGCGCCGAGCGCGAGTGCGATGAAAGCAACAACTCGACCAGCGCGACCGTAGAAGCAGGAGAAACTCAGCCCGATCTCGTCGTCAGCACAGAGACAAGCGACTACAACTGCAGCAGTGGGTTGGCCGAGGTCGGCCTGCGACTCGAAAATGTTGGCAGTCGTGGGGCAGAGGGTTTCGACGTCGACTTTTATGCCGGCGATCCTGCTCAAGGCGGCAGCTTTTTACACCGTGAGTCCTTCAGTGAGTCTCTGGCGCCGGGAGCAACCATCACGCCCATTGTCGAGTTTTCAGCGATCCGGGCAGAGAACGCCATCATCTGGGCCATCGTCAACCCAGAGCAGTCTCTCAGTGAATGCAATTATGCTAACAATCTCGGTCCGGCAGACGCTGCGACGAGGAGTTGTGCGGTTGTCGTCAGATAGGTTGCCCCCGGTCGACCAGGCTCCAGGCGACCAGACTCCCGTCGACCAGGCTCCAGCCGCCGAGAGTTTCCATTCCAAGAGTCTGGAAATGAGCAGAGGTGAAGAACGCTCAGAAAGCAGGAGGAAATAGTGCTGGTCATCATTGTCACCAGGAACTAACGTCCCCCTCCCCCTTTTTCTTTCGGAGAGTTCTTGATGTCATTCCTCACCACTTCTTTCTTCAACCCCTTCATGGGCTCCAGACGCAAGCTCGCACGCATCCTGCTGCGCGGGATTTTTCTTGCGGCGCTCTTTTGCTCCACGGGTTGTCTGGCACTCATCAAACATCGCTCACGCACAGGCATGAGCGATCCACACGATACTTTTGGCTACTCAGAAAAAAAGTTTCTGCAGTCAGATATGGATCGCTTGCTGAGCAGCACGACCCTTTTTCCAATTCAAGACGCAGACTTAGACCGCAGGGATGAGTTTCAGGAACGTTTAAGTGCAGCATGGACGCTCACTCCACTAGAAGTTGTGTCCTTTTCTGAGTTTGAGCAACGTCGGACAGCGAGTGACCGCTATTCGTACTTTTTAATCGCGCGGGACAACATCACCGTCAATTCCGTCACCTACAGTGGTCCAGGCAGCGTGAAAGAAACTGGGCGCATGACTACCCAGCACAGCCACACCTACCTCACCCTTGTGACAGAAGAGCAGCTGGCCGGTGTTACCACCCAGAAGCACGGTACCGATGGAGTCCTCCGTAAACGTGCGGAGCGTTTCCGCGCCTACTCACGCATCGAGCTGCAGCTCGAACCCAAGGACTACCTAGACGCCATCATGCAGCATCCCGAGCAGGAACCTCTCGCCGCTCTTTATCTCGGGGCCAAGATTGGCAATTGGCAATTAACACGCCTCTGCGCCTA
>JAKVCH010000505.1 GCA_022447485.1 Polyangiaceae bacterium
CGCACTCGGCCATTCTAGGGGCTTTTTTCAAAGTTGACAGGATGTCTTTTATGCCCGGTTGGTGAAGATCGATGGAGAGATCGGATAAAGTGCGAATTATCGACAAATGTGAACGCATAAGCAAATGCAAAGATGGAGGTTATCGAGAGCATCATTGTCGCCGCACGAGCTGGTGAGAATTAGTCACTGAAGCCGAAAGCGCAAAGTCGAGTCGCTTATGGTTCCCACGGACCTACCGCGCCGGTCGGTGCTCCTGCTGTCGTCTAGCCGCCCGGTGTCTCGGGCTCGGTATCGCTCGCTGCCACCGCGGCAAATTCGGCAAAATCGCCTCATTCTTATCCCCAATGGTCGTGCCCTGTTATTGCACAAGCATGATGTGCTACCGGGTTTGTGGTTGGATTTCCTATCCTCGGGCGGACCGTCTTTGCGGTCCCACTCGGATGGTATCAACCTCGGTTAGAGCCCCGCGGTCGTATCAACCTCGGTTAGGATCCCCGCGGTTAGGGTCCCTGATGGTATCAACCTCGGTTAGGAGCAGGAGCGAGACATTTGATGAAAACTCGTGCCCGATCGTTTCGACTAGCGAATGATGATCAGGCGGCACCCCACGCAATCAGCTGGCGCCTGAGGATCGGCGTCGTCGCACATCTCACCTTCCTGGACGATACCGTCTCCGCAAAATTCACTCAGGGTGCAGTCCGCTGAACAGAAGTTGTAGCTCGTCGCCCCAATGCCTGTGTCACACTGCTCACCGAGAGCAAGAATGCCATCTCCACAAATCGGACGACAGGAAGTGACCTCGCCGATAACAGGTGAGTGTTCACAGGTGAAGCCCTCTTCTATTTCACAGATGGACGAACAGCCGTCGCCGTTGAGGCGATTCCCATCGTCGCAAGTCTCGAAACCATCCTGTGCAATTCGATCGCCACAGATGATTTCCTCACACTGAGAGCTGAGGCCCCAGCAATTGACCTGACAATCGTGACAGTCTGGCGTCAGAGAATCTTCGCAGACTTCGGTTCCCTCAACGATACCATCTCCACACACCGTAGGGACGCAAGCAGAAGGCTCCATCGGGTTCTCTGTGCATTTGAAGTCAGGTTCGATCCGACATCCACTATCGCAGCCATCACCGTCGGAAAGATCCCCGTCGTCGCACTGCTCCGGATAAGTCGTCTCACCATCTCCGCAATGGGCGTAGGCAAAACAGAGCGCTCCTGGGCAGGGGCAGAGGAAACCAAGATCAATCCCCAAACAATTACCCCAACAACCGTCCCCATCATCCCAATTGCCGTCATCACAGTATTCGTCCTCGTCCAGCACACCGTCACCACAACCAGCCGGAGACGGAAGCTGCATCGGGCGCGAAGCGCCTCCAGGTACTCGCTGAGGTTGGAGGGGGGGATAGTTGGAGCAGGAGGGGTTCGGCTCGGGCATCCGCCCCGAATCATGAAGCTCTAAATCAGAGTCAGCGGCTTGCTCTCGCTCTCGCTCTTGCTCTCGCTCTGACTCTCGCTCTCGCTCTACCTGAACTCGACCGCCGCAGGCCGCGGACGCCGTAGCGCAAACCAACAAGACCAGGAGGCGGAGAGGCGAAGAGATCGCAGAGAGGCCCATGCCGAATCACTAACAGAAGAGTCGCATCCCAGACAGCAATAATAGGCTCTTTATATGTAGGAGTTATCCATTTTAACGGAATGAGTTCATGTTCAAGTTTTAAACACTTGAACACTCTTTCATCAGCGCCTAAGCCACTCATTGGAAGAGCCTAGGAATTCCAATCGCACTCGGCCATTCTAGGGGCTTTTTTCAAAGTTGACAGGATGTATTTTATGCCCGGTTGGTGAAGATCGATGAGAGAGGCTCTCGTTACTCTTCGCGATGATGAGCGATTATGGAAAAACGCACTCATGTTGGCAGGGTCTGCCGGTCGTCGTGCTAGCTCTATTCCTCCCTCGGCTCGCCAGGATGCTGCGCTGAAACTTTTGACGACTGAACTTGCAAAGAAAAAGTCTGTGGGGGAGATAGCAGGGGCGCTACGAGCGCTCTCTAATCTCGGAGATGCCAGAAGCCTCAAGAAGATCCAGCCCTATCTTGCACATGAAGATTATCACGTCAGAGATGCGGCCTATTCGGCTCTGCGTCACATGATGGAACCCGAAGCGAAAGCATTGATTTATGAAGGCCTTCGCACGGAAAAACAACCTGCCGTCCAGATGGCTATCCTAAAAACCTTCAAAATTCGCCCCCTTTCTGCAGAAGATAGCCAGGCATTCAAGACCTTTCTCCAACGGCATGATCTCGACGATCGAGTGCGCTTAGCCGCGGCTGCTCTCATCCCAGAAGCTCCTCAGGAGGAGTTGTGAGAAGTTCTCTTACCGCAGTATGTCTAGTCGCTTTACTACATTTGGGCTGCGAACGAGCGTCTGAGCCATTATCAGATGAACCTGGTGTGAGTACCCAAAGTAAGGGGACGGGAGAGGTATTCAAGAAGGGAGAGGAAGAGCCTCCGGCAGCTCCTGTTCACCCTGCCAAAGAAGCAGGAGGAGTTCCTGCCCAATGTGCAACCCTTTGTGAGCGCTCTATGGGAGACTGTCCAGGGGGACAGAGCATGTGCGAAAAACAATGTCGCGCGATGTTCGGCTCGGAAATGTGCCGTACTGAACTCGATCAAGTGATGTCTTGCATGCTCAAGCTGCCGCTTTCTGCGTGGGAATGTTCCAAGGTCGGTCTACTTCAAATGCGCCCAGGCCATTGCGACACCGAGCAAGGTGGGGTGATCGCTTGCATGGCTCGCTTAACTAGGAAGCCTTGAGTGCATCTTTCCCCTGAGTAGTCATTCGAGAGATCCATTGCCTCTCGAATGACTACGCTCGAGGCGACCAGTCGAGGGATAGTCCTAGTTAGAAGAGCGTTTCAGGAAAACAGGTGCGGAGTTCGTAGCCGGACATAACTTCGCAACTCTCTCCTTGCTCTAAAC
>JAKVCH010000506.1 GCA_022447485.1 Polyangiaceae bacterium
TGCGTGAAGACGCCGCGGTAGACGAACTGATCGTTAGTGAAGGCCGTAGCTCTGTCTTGTCCGCCATCTTCGAAGAACTCGACCTCGTCGTGTTCCCAATCGGTGTAGCTGAGGTTGAGGACGAACTTCTCGATCATGGAGCCGAGGTCGTCAGCCTTCCTTACAATATTCTGCAAGTGCAACCCTATCGATCCATCAAAGCAAAGCTCGAGGCCAAACAGGTCGGTGTCTTAGCCCACAGCACACTCTTTTACGGCCTACTCACCGGTCGATGGGCACCGAATAAGGATTTCGCCTACGGTGATCATCGGATGGATCGTTGGCCGAACAATGCAGTTGCTCAGCGCGTGCGCCAACTGGAGGCCATACGCCCTCTTGTATCTGGAGACGTTCCGACAATGCGTTCCGCTGCACTCCGCTTTGTATTGAGTCAAGAAGGTATTCACGGCGCGATTTTGGGGCCAAAGTTTGCGGCTCAACTCGACCAATTAGTCCGCGAGTGCACAGGTGATCCGCCCTACCTCAGCGAGCCGAAACTCAACGCCTTAGAAGGGCGTTTGGAACATTGGGGCGTCGAGCGTTGAAAGCCAAAAACGAATGAGGAGCGAGACGAAAACACAGGCACTCTTTCAAATCGCGCGCCGGGCAGCACTTCAGGTGATGCGCGTCTACTCCTCAGATTTTGGCGTCGAATTTAAAACACCGACAGATCCCATTACAGAAGCAGACCGTCGAGCGAATGATGTCATCGTCACGGCTCTCGAGGCCCTCTTTCCGAGAACGCCGATTATTGCGGAAGAAAGCTCAAATACGAATTGGGAAAGTCAGAGAACTGCCCCTGAAATTTTCTTTGTCGACCCGGTCGATGGGACCTGGGAGTTTGTTCACAAAACGGGCGACTTTTCAGTCATGATTGGGCTGGCCGGTACGGAACGCTGTGAGTGCGGCGTTCTACTTGCTCCCGCCAGGCGTGAAGCCTGGCTGGGTAGTCACGAAACCGGCGCCCAACATCTCCTGCTGGATGCTGATCTCAACCCCAGAACCACCCGGCAGTTGCGCTTTTCGGCAGCGAAACCGGCGCGAGCACCTCGCTTGGTCGTCTCCCAAAGCGATCGGTCAACTCTTCTACAAAGCTGCCTCGAAGAAGTTCAGCCCGCTCAGGTCTACAGCGTCGGAAGCGCTGGGCTGAAGACAATGGAGGTCGTAATGCAACGCGCCGATGCTTACCTTGCCCCCGAACATCGCGGGATGCGCTGGGATTGCTGTGCCCCCGAGGCCATTTTAACGGCAGCTGGTGGTCGTTTTAGCGACGCCAGTGGGCAGCCCCTGGACTATCGAGCGAAAAGTCTCAAGAACTTGCAAGGAGTACTAGCCGCTCGGCCGGACTACTTCCCCGCTCTCACCGCAAAAACGACTTCAATAATTAAAGCACACTTCGCTTAGTACAAATTTTGATTGCAGCCCTTTCGTAGAATTCATGTTCTACGAAAGGGCCTCCGTACTTTTCGAAAGAAATTCACGAACCCAGCCATCACGGAATTGACAGTTTCACCGTGAAGCGCGTACCGTTCCAGTGCGAGTTTTCATCGAACGAATACTCAAAATTCAACTCTACGAGGCAAAAACATGCTCCGAACTACGCGTGTAAGCGCAGCACTGATCCGCTCACTCATTCTCGGGACTGCGACTATGACCGCAGCCGTTTCCGTTTCATCCGTTCTCATCGGTTGCGAGGACGACACAAAACCAGATTATTGGGTTGAAAAACTCGACGATCCGAAGTGGCGCCCCCGCGCGGTGAAACGCTTGACCCAATTCCTCGACGACGCTCTTGGTCGCGCGGATAATAATCACGAAGACCCAGCAGTTCTTGAGCTGGAACAGAAGCTCGTTGAACCTCTCACAAAGGTCTATGTAGAAAGCTATGACGACCTCGATACGAAAACTCGCGTCACTCTGATCAAACTGCTGGCAGACTTTCGAGACGAGAAGACTATCCCCGCCCTGAAGGCAGCATTCGATCATTTCGCAAAACGTCCTCGTAAAACCAAGGACGAGGCCGATATTAAATGGGCTGTTCGAGCCTACGGCGATATGAAGTCAAAAGAATTGGCTCCATCAGTACTGGCAGCATTCAAAAAGCTGAAGGCAAGCACACCTCTCGGGATGTCTACCTATCGGGACTACTCAAAAGCGATGGTTGCAGCACCATCAGACACTTGGACTGACGAGCTGATCGACATGTTAAAAGTCGAGATGAAACACCCTCGAACAGGCAAGACAAAGCAGCAAATTGCTGATTTACGTGCTCCCTTCATGGACCAGCAGTTCTGGCAGGTTACAGCAGCCCAGGTCCTGGGTGCAATCAAAGATCCGAAAGCCGTCGATCCTTTGATCGAACAAATCGTTGACCCAGCAAAGGGTGCCGTCGGTACCACCGCAATCTTAGCATTGGTGAAAATTGGCGAACCATCAGTGACACGAGCTTCAAAGCTTTTCAACGAAGACGACCCCATGGTCGACTACGCCAAAAAGGCAATCAAGAAGGCAACAGACGCAAAGGAAGAGCCCAAGGGCAACCCAATTGTTGGCCAGGCTGCGGCGATTATCGGTGTGACTGGACGGGCAGACGGAGTAGCTCCTCTCTTGAAAGCACTTCAAGGCAAGCTGAGCGACGAGGAAAAAACTTTAATTGCTCGCGAGCTTCCCAAACTCCCTGTTACGGATGAAGCAAAGGCGGCGTTCAAGAAAACCTTCGAGAGCATCTCCCTCGATTCAACCGTCAATGGTACTCCTGCGCTCGTGATTCTCGCTGAGTCTTCTGCTCAATTTTACGAACCTGGGATGATTGACTGGATGCTGGAGCGGGCTCGTAAGACGCGAGGCTCCGGAGACGCTAAAATTGGTTTGCAACAAACCCTCGCAACCAGTGCCTTGAAGCTCGCCGGACCCAAAGAATGGGATAAGG
>JAKVCH010000507.1 GCA_022447485.1 Polyangiaceae bacterium
AACAAGCGCCACATTCTAAGCAGTCAAACCCTCACTTACTACACCATCCTTTTCTACCGCTTAGTTGCATCACGTCCTTTATAACTTTAAGCGCACACCCCAACGTACACCCCAACGCGCGACCCACAGAAAAAGCATCGTCAGCGCCGCGGACCGCAACACCCGCGGTAGCCCGGCTCCGAAGTAATCGTCAAAAAAAGACCATTGGAAAAGAGCTAGAATCGAAAAGAAAACCGAGGGTAGCAGGTAAATCGTGAGGGGGTTTTCTCCAGCTCTCTGAGCACCCCGAAACCAGCGACGAAACTTCTTGACGTCGACAAGCCAGTAAATCAACAAAAAGGCTAAGGCGCACCAGGCAACGCTATAAAGACACCAGGTAGGTGTGGCGCGGATCTTTGACGCGCCGAGTAGCGGTCGCAAGCCGTAGCCGACCGCAAAAAGCACGCCAGCCATACCAATCACCTGGTAGTAGGCTCGAGCCAGGTCTTTTTTTCCTAAGATTAATTTTGTGACAGTCGCACCCAGAAGCGTCATCGACGCCAAGATGCCCCATTCAGAAACCAATGCGGGCCAGCTTTGGGTAGAATGCAAGTAATTCCTGAGCGGCAATTCTAGCTCACGAAAGGCAACAAGGACGGCGACGGCCAGAAAGGTTGCTGTCAGTGAATAACTTGTGAGCTCAAGGAGAACAAAGGAGATCAGGTAGGCCCAGCCAATCAAGCCTAAAATCCCCCACCACTGGGGCTGCATGATGGCATCAGTTTTTCCCCCACAGAAGGCCCCAAAGAGCCCCAGCAGTAAAACGCCGCCCAGCCCTTGCAGAAGATAGGCACGCTGCCGGGCGAGCTTTGTCTTTTGGGGCCACTGATTCCAAATCAAAAAAATTGCGACCAAGCTTCCGAGGGTCCAGACTGGCGCGCTCAACCAAGCCACTTTGGGGTCGAGACTCCAGCGGTTGACCATAAAATACCCCATCAATAGGAGTCCCAAACTACGCAAGAGAGCATGGCGCCAGCGGTCAGAAACAGACAAACCTCGCTTGATCGCCGCTTGGCGCGCCAGCGGCATCGACATGCCGACGATAAAGAGAAAGGCCGGAAAGACGATATCAACAACCGTCATCCGATCTTCATTGGCATGGGCGTGTTGCAGCCATCGAGGAATACCCCGAGTGCCTAAATCGTTCACGAAAACCATGAAGATAATTGTTAGACCACGAAAGACATCGAGGCTCACTTTGCGGTCTTGACTCATGGCAGGCGAGCGTACTCTCGATTTCGGAGAAAGGGGAGTCTAGTGAGCTAGGTCAGCGTGCGCCCGCAGTTCGGCCATCTGGACAATTCTCGAACTCCAATAACCAAGCGGAGCATTCTCTTTGAGCACCCACTGAAAAAGAACTCGAGCCAGGACGAATCAATTTTGCCGCTGCCCACTGCTCATGCTGAGTAAAGGTCCAGGCCGCCTCTCTACTCTTGAAAAACTATTCCAACAGAAACTGAATTGAAAGCGCTACACCTACAAGATTCAGCTGAGCATCGCCGTAGCCCATCCACTAAGCTCTTGGTCTATGTCTTCGCAGCACCAATTGAAGCGACGCACCTTCTTAACAGCACTTGGCCTTGGAATCGCCGCTCCTCTTGCGTCAAAAATGGCGCACCTAGCCGTGGCAGCCCCCACTGGAGCGCCCGTCCGACTTCTGAATCTCTATATTCCCCATGGCGTACCCTGGGAGTTCGCAGATCCTGCATTAGAAAATGGCCAGCTCGATTTATTAGCGAAAGGTGACTCTGGTATTTTCGCTCCCCTTGCTCCCTACGCTTCCCACGTTAATATGATGCGTGGCTTCGCGATGGCAGCTCAGCAGTTCAATCATGATGCTATCGATACAATGTGGACGGGCTCCAAAGGTGGTTCGAGCGACTCATTCGACTACCTGATCGCTCAAAAGCTAGGCGTGAAAGCCCACACCTTGGGAGCTATCCCTTATAGCGAATTTGAAGGCTACAACCGCGATTCCTACCTGCTCCGCCACGGCGGGCAGTGGGTCATCCCCGAGTTAAATCCAGCGGTTGCGGCCGATGAACTCTTCTCCGCCTTCTCCACTCCGAGCAACGGTGTCGACGAATCGGCATTTCGTGTCGAGGCGATGGATTTAACCAGTCGGCAAATTGAGCGCCTAGCGCAGAAAGCACGGGGGCTATCTTCCGAAGAAAGCAAACTCAGTCAGCACCTGAGCGCCTTGCTCAACCTCAAGGAAGACCAAAGCTCGAGGACTCAAAGCTGTAGCGAACGCCCCTCAATGCCCTTAGTCGAAGCTGCTCGTACAATAAATCCACTCGATGAGACCCAATTCGGCAAAATATTCGACGCCCATCTCGAAGCGGCCGGACATGCCATGGTCTGCGGTAGTGCCCAGGTGTTGAGCCTGCATGCCCTATGGGTGAACTCAAATCTCCTCTTTAATTTTGAAGATGGTCCCGGCATTGCGCTCGGTCATCATATGGGGCTGTCTCATGGTCCTCGCGGACAGTTCGCCCTAGCCCAGCGGTGGTTCATGGATCGGCTGGCTCAAGTGCT
Source organism: Polyangiaceae bacterium (assembly GCA_022447485.1). Lineage (GTDB taxonomy): Bacteria > Myxococcota_A > Polyangia > Polyangiales > Polyangiaceae > NIC37A-2. The sequence goes on from JAKVCH010000507.1 coordinate 2,578, forward strand.
CTTGCCAATTCTTGACCGAGATGACCCGGCTGCGCCAGGCTCCACTGTTCTTGATAATAGCATTATCTACATTTCCAGTGAGGTCTCGGACGGCAATAACCATAACTCCGACGCCGGCGAAACCTATGTTGCTGGTTCTCCGACAGGCACACTCTACACCTGCCTACCTCAAATGCTGATTGGTGGAGGAGCTGGCTACCTCAAGAGCGGAGGAAACGTAATAAACGTCGAGCAAAACCGCGAGCATACAGATGTCATGGCCACCATCGCTGATGCCATGGGAGCACCTCTTTCAACCATTGGGGACGGCAGCACCAATATTGTGACGGAGGCAAAAGCATGAAAAATCGCCAACTCTTACCGCTAACTATCATCTCCTCACT